>JAAFHR010000221.1 GCA_013298455.1 Betaproteobacteria bacterium
CATCGTTTTGCCGTCTGATTCAGGAGAAACCTGGGGCCTTGTCGTTAACGAGGCAATGGCGAGCGGACTGCCCGCGATTGTCAGCGACCACGTGGGATGTGGACCAGACCTAATCGAGCACGGCGAGACTGGATTTATCGTGCCGCTCGATGACCCCGAGACCTTGGCAGCGACACTCGAAGTGGCTGCGCGATCAGATCTTTTCACCATGGGCCAGAACGCTCGTAGTCGCTTGCTTGCCGGGTTCAATATCGAGCGTGCCACGCGGGCCACTGTTGACGCCGTTGAATTCGTGCGTTCAAGTCATGGGTGATGGGGGTATGAGCGCGATCCGAATGCCGACCACACTTCGCAACGATGGTTCGCCGAAACTCCTATTCGTCGGCGGATCTGCCGAGACTCACGTCGCTCGGTCTATGACTGAGGCGGCAACCGCGATAGGATTGGATGCGACGTTGCTTTCCACGAAAGCTGCTTATGCGGGCTCTGGAATTCTCGCCAAACTGGCGTGGAGAATACTCGACAAACGACCGCTTCGTTTAACTAAGTTTAGTGGCTCAGTCGTTGAGCATTGCGAGCAGTTGCGCTCGGAGATCATGCTCAGCACCGGTATCTCCCCTATAACGCTCGACGCACTCAACGCGCTTCGTAGCCGAGGCGTGACGACCGTGAATTTTCAAACGGACGACCCCTGGAATCCGAGCCATCGAACCCGCTGGTTTTTAGACAGCCTCCGTGGTTACGACGTCGTTTTTACCCCCAGGAGAGCGACGATCCAGGAACTCAGCGCCTACAGCGCTTTACGCATTGAGTATCTGCCTTTTGCATACGACGAGCGCTTGTTTTTTGACGAAAATTCCGAGAGCGCTGGGGCGGTAACAGACGTTATTCTTGCTGGGGCTGCGGATGCTGATCGACTTCCGTTTGCAGCTGCGCTAGCAAGCAGTGGTTTGTCGATAGATTTGTACGGCGCCTATTGGAATCGCCACTCAGTTAGTAGACCTTTTGACCGGGGCGTTGCGTCCGCCGCACAGCTCAGAGCAGCGCATGCGAGGGCGAAAGTGGGGGTCGGGCTCGTCCGTCGCGCAAATCGCGACGGACACAGCATGCGCACTTTTGAGTTGCCGGCGATGGGGATATGTACTGTCATGGAGGACACAGAGGATCATCGTCGGTTCTTTGGTGAGGACGGCTCGGCGACTTTGTATTTTTCGACGCCCAAAGAACTGGTGGCACAATGCCAACGGTTATGTCGCGATGACGCATTGAGATCGAGACTACGCACAAAGATGCGCTCTATCATCTTATGCAACCACACCTATCGAGATCGGGTTTTGGAGATGTTGCAGGTGCTCGAACACCAGCCTAAGGCGCTTGCGTGAAGATAGATGTCGTGGTGCACGGCCGTTTCTACGCGTTCGATCTATGTCGCGGTTTGGTCGAGCGAGGCCATGACGTTCGTCTACTGACCAACTATCCTCGCTACATCGTTGAACGATTTGGCGTTCGAGGCGTGGAAATACGATGCAATCCGTTGCATGGTGTTGCGCTGCGGCTGCTGACCATGGTTAACTCGTGGCTTAGATTGAACCTGCTTCATCGGATGATTCACGAAACTTTTTCGCGATGGGCGAAAAACAGGGTTCGCTTGGACGCACACGCCGTCGTCTGCTTCAGTGGAGTGGCCGAGGAGCTCTTCGCAACGTTGGGTGGACATCGATTACCACTCAAGGTCTTGATACGAGGGTCAAGTCACGTTCGATCACAGCGTGATCTGTTGGTCGCTGAGCAGGCCCGCATCGGGGGTGCAGTAGAGAGGCCTTCTGACTGGATGGTCGCGAGAGAAGAGCGCGAGTACCAGCTTGCGGACAAAATCGTTGTGCTTTCTAGTTTCGCGTATCAGTCGTTTGTGCGCAACGGCGTTGACAGCGCCAAGCTTGCTCTACATCCACTGGGAGTGGAGCTCTCGCGATTTTTAGTCTCGAGCCATGTGCATGCGGTGCGGAAGGTTCGAATCTTGTCGCGAAGTCGGTTACGCGTGTTGATGGTGGGTAGTTTGTCGGCGCGAAAAGGTGCGCTGGATTTCCTCGAAGTGGCTGAGATCCTTAGCAGGGAATTCGAGTTTCGTTTTGTGGGTGACGTGGCCGCTGATCTACCCCCGGCGATTACCGCCCGACTGGGTGTTGTAGAACTTGTTGGCCGCGTATCGGAATTTGAGCTGAGTGAGCATTACGCTTGGGGTGATGTTTTTCTATTTCCGACCATTGAGGATGGCTACGCTGCCGTAATTGCGCAGGCGAATGCGGCAGGGCTTCCGGTCATTTGTACGACCAATTGTGGTGGTTCAGACATTGTCGAATCTGGAAAAACAGGTTGGGTATTGCCAATTCGTCGCCCTGATCTGATCGTCGAGCGACTCCTCTGGTGCCATTGCAATCGAGTGGAGCTGGCGGAGGTGACAGAGACGGTTGCGACAACAGTTGGCGCGAGCCGCACTTGGAACGATGTGGCGGCCGATTTGGAATCGTTGGTGAGTCAAAATGATTGAGGCGTGTTTGATCGTTTGGGTCTGCGCCATTGGGGCATTGCTAAAACTTAGCCGAAAAAACGCGGGTTCGGTGGGAATCCCGATTGCCTACCTGCTCAGTCTGGGGCTGCAGCACGTGCCGGGGGCGAGTCTGTACGCGTTCGGAGGCCAGGATTACTCCATGTACGATCCGTTTGTGGTCATTGAGGGATTCGTGGTTACAACGTGGGGGGTCGGAGCGTTCGTGGCGGGGACTTGGGCGGCAAACTTGATCGTTCCTCGGGCCGTTTCGGGCGCTACTGCAATGATTCCGTCGCGCGCCGACCTTTCCTCGAGTAACCGGATTGCTTGGCTTTACTTCTGGGGCGGATTACTGGTTCAGACAGCGCTCGCGCCGTTGTTTATATCGGCTGGATTGGTTGCCGTAGGCTCCGTATTCGCCTCGTTTGCAATCGTGGGTGTTTGCATCGGCATCGCCTCCGCGCAGGGGCATAACAATTCCGTTCGCACCGCACAATGGATCGCGATGGCGCTCAGCTTTCCGTTAATCACCACGATTGGTAGTGCGTTTCTCGGATTCGGCGTGCATAGCCTTCTGGTTGTTTTTTCATTTTTGGCGTGTACGACGCGCCTCAAGTGGAGACACCTACCTGTTGTGCTCACCATCGTCTATGTCGGCTTGTCGGTGTACGTCACCTACATGAGAGATCGCACTGAATTGCGCGAGTTGGCGTGGGGCGAGCAGGCGCCGCTCTCGTCGCGAATTGATCACTTCATTGGCGCTGCGAAAACCTTCGAATGGTTTGATTACCGGTCAGAGGTGCATCGCAACGCGATCGACGTTAGGATGAATCAGAACTGGCTCGTAGGGCAAGCCAAGTACCAAATCGACTCTGGTCGGATTGACTATGCCGCCGGTGAGACGCTTTGGGTTGCATTGGTAGCGCCAATCCCTCGCCTGCTCTGGCCCGGCAAGCCAAGTTTCGGTGGCAGTGGCTCGATTGTCGCTGAGTACACTGGGGAGCAGTTTTCCGATGGAACCAGTGTTGGCGTAGGCTCAGTGATGGAGTTCTATATCAATTTTTCGTATCTTGGGGTCATTCTCGGTTTTGGCTTACTGGGCGTTGGGTGCCGGTACATCGATGCTCGCGCCAACACCGCGCTTCTTGCTAACGACCTGAGTGGGTTCACTATTTGGTACCTGCCCGGACTCGCGATGGTGAAGTCGGGAGGTGCGTTTGCGGAGTTTATTGGCGCGCTAGCGGCGTCAGTGATCGTCGCTCACTTTGTGGCAATTGTGCTGTTTCGGCTTGTGCTTCCCAGGTTGCGCAATGTCCCCGTTTGAGGCGCGCGACGATGATCTGCCTCGGCTTGTTCGACGTCTTGCTTCGTACGAACCTCGGTCGAATGAGGCCGATTCGCGTTGGGGTGTGCTGTTGGCGGCGTTTAAGCGTGGCATCTATCTGTGATTGGAATTGCGGCGTAAGCCGCTCCGCTGCAAGATGAAGGTACTACACGTCATTCCCTCGCTTGATCGTCAAGATGGCGGACCGACCGCAGCGATGACTGACATCGCCACTGCCCTCGAAGCTGCGGGCGTCTCGGTGTCGGTCGCAACAACGGTGAGCCGCACGGAGGGCGCGACGCTCCCCGTGAATTGGCCCGCAAGCGTCCCTGTGATGTCTTTTGGTCGCTGGTTGAGTTCATACAAGATTGCACCGCGCCTCGCGGTGTGGTTATGGAACAACGCAAAGTGCTTTGATGTAATCCACATTCACGCCTGTTTTTCATTTAGCAGTACGGCAACAGCGTTTGTTGCGCGGCTGCGGGGCGTGCCCTATGTCGTTCGTCCGCTGGGCACCTTGGCTCCCTACGGCCTATCGCAGCGACGCCGAGTTTTGAAAACTGCTTCTTACGCGCTTATCGAGGGGCCCTACGTCCGCGCCGCTAGCGCTGTCCATTGCACCAGCGCGCAAGAATGTCGTGATCTGCGGGCTATCCAACCACGCGCCGCAGGGGTCGAGATTCCGTTGGCGGTTCAACCAGCGAAGTTTTCACCGCGAGGCGCGTTGGTGTCAGCTTTTCCGCAGCTCGCTTCACGGCGCGTCATTCTGTTTTTGTCGCGGATTGACCCCAAAAAAAACCTTGAAGCCTTATTGGATGCCTTTATAGCGATTGCGCCAAGTTTTGACGACGCGACGCTGGTCATTGCAGGTGATGGCGACACCCTGTACGTTGATCGATTGAAACGTCGCTCAATGGGCCTGGGAGCGCGAATTGTATGGGTAGGACACGTAAGCGGAGAGGTGAAGTCGAGTTTGCTGTCACACGCCTACTGTTTTGTGCTGCCTTCTTTCACTGAGAATTTTGGTATTGCTGCCGCTGAAGCACTTTCATACGGTTTGCCTGTCGTACTGGCGGACGGCGTGGCCATTTCGTCCGAGGTTTCCGAGCACCGCGCTGGTTTGGTGACCGGCACGGATGCTGTTTCGGTGGCTGAAGCGTTGACGCTGCTGCTGACGGACGGCGCGCTGCGCGATCAACTCTCCGTGAGTGCAGCTAAGCTAGCTGAGGCGCGCTTCGGTTCGACTCGGCTTGGGCGCGAGCTCGTCTCGCTTTACCTGCGGCTAAAGCAGCAGAGTTAGCCAGCTGGTCGCGTTGGTCATCGAGAGCCCCCGCGGCGCCAAGAAAAGCTTACGTCCAGTTTAGGCGCCCGCTGGCTGAGGGGTATTGATTTCAGTCCCAACCTACGTCAGTTACGTTTAGGTCCCCGCGCAGATGACGAAGCAGGTAATAAACGTTACTTGGGGACGATCCAATGAACCGCCGCGAGCGTCGCAAGACCTCCAACTCGGCAATGAACTGTAGAGTCTCGCTGAACCGTTGTTCGGGCGTCCAGCGGTTAAATGTTCGCTGGTCATAGCCAACGTTCGCCTCGGCGCAGCTCGTAAACAGCTCGTGATGCGGCAGAAGACGCCGCAGTTCACCCACCACCCGGTGATCGTCTGTAGCTACAAAAACTCTTGTCAAACACTCAGACTCACGCAGCGCGTCCACGTAGCGTGAGAGGGGCACGTGAGGCGCCTCGGTTATCTTGTCACCGCGCCTAATATGTATCGCATCGTAGGGCTGTTCTAAATCGAGTGGGGCGTTTAGCCTCGCGATCGCCTTTTTGACTACTTCGTTGTAGACAAAGAGCACATCGGTCAGTTGCTTAACTTGAGTCCAGTAGTCCCCCAGCACTCCTTTGCTGGCCATATTACTTTGCGAGTAGCGTGGCAACTCGTCAAACATGAACAAGTGATTGCGGTGGGTCGTCGACAGCACAAAGCGCACCAAATGACGAGAGACGGGCACGCGGTTCATCGGGAGCTCGTGGCGATTCAGTGACGCCTCCCAAGGTCGTAGTTTGACTTCGTCCCATACTGGCTCAAAGTAATCGGCCCAGCCGCGGTGCACAGCAAACCCCATCGGTTGTTGT
>JAAFHR010000222.1 GCA_013298455.1 Betaproteobacteria bacterium
CGGATACCGAGTGGGGCGAAGCGGCCTACACCGAGCGGCGCGCGCAGCCCAGCGATGGCTTCATTACCGGGAAAACTTATCGCTATCCCACGGGCGATAGCCCGGCGGGCGCCAATTGTTTGGGCGATTGCGGCGCGGTGAAAACGATCAACAACGCCGTGAGCTCGCGCGGTAAGGGACACGCCGAAGTCGGCACCACCAAACGCGGCGTTAACGGCCTCTACGACATGGGCGGCAACGCTTGGGAGTGGGTTGCGAGCGGCTCAGGCAGCGAGAAGCGCACTCGAGGTGGCTCGTGGTGGTACGGCGCCGCTCAGATGACAGACGCGCATGAGCAAAGCAAACCAGCGACGATGTCGGCGGTCTACATTGGCTTTCGCTGCGCGCGGGATGTCAAGTAGCGGCCGAGCGCTTACCCCTTCACGCTCAAGATCAAACCATACCAAGTGCGCGGACGAGTGATCGTGTTGACATCGCTCTGACCGGCGTAGGTCGCGGTGTTTTCGCCCGCCACGGGCTGAAAGTTGTTGGCGACCAAGCGCAGCGAAGCGGTTTGGGTGATCGGCACGTTCATGTAGAGATCAATGTTTCGGGTGCGAGCAAATGCGGTGGCCTGCTCGGCGGTTTGTTGCGTGCGAAATGAGGGCGTGTAAGAAACGCTGCCGCCCAAGCGGATCGGCGCAGCGAGCACACCGCTCAAAACGTAATCGAGCCCCACGGTGGCTGACCAAGGCTGCTGTCGATCCAAACGATTATCGGGACCGGGTACGCCCTTTACTTTCGATTCATAAACGTTCACCGATGCGCGAAGCTCGAGCGGCGTCTTGGCGTTAAACAAAAACGGCAGCAACGTCCCTGCACGACCTCTTGCTTCCAGCTCCAAGCCGAAGGTATCCGCCGAATCAAAGTTCACCGGTTGTGACACGTAGCGTGGCGCTGCCGCCCAAGCTACGTTCTGCAACGTTGTTCGGTTTCGAATCAGATCGCGCACGTGTCGATAAAACACGGTGGCGCTAGCGACTCCACCGCCACCGAAGTAGCGCTCATAGGCCACATCAAATCCTGTGGCCAGCTCGGGCTTGAGTTTGGGATTGCCAAGACGATCCGAAAGGAGCGGATCGTTGGTCCGACTCAGATCCGAAAAACTGATGTTGACAAAGGGACGGGCCAAAACTTGCTGCGGATCGGGCGCTTTAAAAGTGCTGGTCAGGCTGCTGCGCAAAAGGTGTTCGCCCTTCTCATCAAGTTTGTACTTTGCGTGAAACATGGGCGAAACGACCGTCGCGACGGACTCGACCGCGGCACCACCCGAATCTGCCATGCCGACTTTGCTCTTGATTTCGATACGCTCCGCGCGAGCGCCGGCGTAGAGCGAAAGCCGTTTCGTCGCGTCCCACTCGTCTTGTAGAAAAACCGCGTAGCGATTCACTCGCGCCTCGATGTCTTGCCCCTCAAATAGCGGCAGTAAGGGCATGCCCTGTACTGTCGTTCGGGCGAGAGATGTCCAATCACGCCATTCAAAATTCCAACCCGCTGTGAGGGTATGACTGTCAGCAATGAGTCTTGAATATTGTCCGCTTTGCGTCAGCGCGGGGTTCTTGTTCTCACCAATCGTTTCTCGTTGCAGCGACGCGTCGCGAATGCTTCGAAAATGAAAATGCCCGGTGTTGAATTCCAGCTTGCCGCGAAGCTCCAATCGTTGCTCGCCATCGAAATTGTTGTTGTACTGCGTGCCGACGCGTGCGTTGAGCCAGCGGCCTTGGTTTCTCGCTTCATCGGCGAAGGTTGGCTGCCCGGCGACGATGCGGCGAGACGTTTCTTGTTCGCTCCAATACCAGTTGCCCTGGGTGATGAAGGCTTGTGTGTTCAGGCTGCTCTGGTCGTTGATTTTCCAATTGAGCGTAGGCGAGGCGTTGTAGCCTCGGCCATAAGGATGCTGGGCGCCTTCGCGAACACCGATGGCTACAGGCTCCCCAAGCTTCGTCGTGGCCGACGCTACGCGCTGCGCATTAAAGTTGTTCCATTCGAAGTAGGAAAACGGCAGGTTAAACGCCGTTCCCCCTTGAATACGCTCGCCCCAGCTGGCATTGACGCCTAACGCCGGGTTTTCGTATTGGTAGCTCACCCGAAGCTGCGCATCACGCGTTCGAGCTCGTGGCGGTTCTTTCAAAATGATATTGATCGAACCGCCAATGGCCTCAGCGGTTTGATCGGCCGTAGCAGCGCGAGTCACCTCAATTCGACTCACCTGCGAGGGCGTCAAATTATTCAAATCAAAATTTGGCGGCGCAGGCTCACCGTTGAGAAGCACCCGCGTATAGCTGCCGAGCCCCCGAAGCGCTGGCCCGCCACCGCTGAGCGAAACCCCCGGCAAGCGCTTAATCGCGTCGCCCACGCTCACATCGCCGAACTTCTGAATCTCCTCTTCGTCGTAAATCTGCTTCGCTGCGGTCGACTGCCGCCGCAACTCGACTGAGGTCTGCGGCCGAGCAGAAAGCTCCACCCGCTCCAAACGCTGCGCGCTGGGCTGATCGGTGGTGGTTTCGTTGCCGGATTGGGCGTGGGTGGCGAAGGACACCGAGGTCGCTAGCGCTAGGGTGATGGCGCTGCGGAGGAGGCTAGGGCGGAGGAGTTGCATGTTTTTGCGGTGCTTGTTTGAGTTACTCGGAGCGCAGGCAGAGTTGAGCACAAACCGTGAAAACGTGCATCAACCCTCTAGGGCTCTGGCTAGCAATGAATGAGGTTTGTTCGCGAAAGGGTTGACTACCGTGACGCCTTGCCAAACGAATCCATCGCTCAAGTCCTCGCTCAGCATGACGCGGCATTGTTGACGCGCCGCGACGGACAGTATGAGCGCGTCCCAAAACTGAAGCTGATGATCTGAGGCAAGATCACAGGCCGCAGTGAACGCTTCTCGCGTAGAGTCGGCAACGTCAAACGCGTCACTCCACGAAAGCACGGCATCGCGAGCCTGTTGGGCGTTGCGCCCCGCCTTTTTGGTGAGCACGTTAAACATCTCGCCCAGAACCTGCGCTGGCAGCACCACATTGCTGGTGTTGAGCGAGGCGATAGTTTCGCGTGCCCGCTTGCAGCGCTTCGCGTCTCCGTAGCCCTCCGCATACACCAGCACATTGGTGTCGAGCGCAACTCTGACTGACATGGCCTAGGTCGAGCTATTCGTAGAGATCAGCGCGTTTCCAATCGCGCTTTCCGGCCACGGGCTGCGTACGAAGCCGCTCAAGCAAGGCGGTTTTCGCCGAGTGCATGGCTCTGTCACCGTGCTCAATCCCGACTATCTTTGCTACGGCCTTGCCGCGAGAAATCACGACAACTTCTTCGCCAAAACTTACGTCACGCAGCACCGCTGAAAAGTGGCGATTTGCGTCTGAGGCGGAGATGGATTTCATGATCGTGGTTGAGGGTTTGTAGTTCTAAACACTACCATTTTACGCACACCACTGCTGTGTCGCAGATGGCTACGGAGGCATTTACGCGGGCATTCGCATTCCGTCTTTCGTCCGACGGAGGGAATACATCGTTGACAACGAACCATGTTTCGATGGATTGATATCGACCGACGTGCCGTCGTCGTCCGACTTGCGGGAACGACGATACATAGATTTTTCGCACTTTGGGTTCTTCCTTAGGTCTCTCAATTTGGCTCGAACCCCCGGTTGAGCGCGCGCAAGTCAGCTTGACAGCCACGCTCTATATCCAATTGATGATGCGAGCATCGCTTGTTTAGGTCGCGTCCCGGAGGACGTTTCCGGTACAAGGCAGCTGAGCGTGGTGGCGTCAACGGCGGTCAACGATCTCGTGCGAATCGGGTACACAATGCGCCGAGTGCTTCAACGCACTACATCCAAATCCGGGCGCCAGGGGCGTCAGCCCGGACCGGCTGCAATGTTCAAAGCGTCGGTCGTCACGAGTTCAGCCCCGTTCGCCCTACGACGGCTCGGCCGCAGCGCTCTGATCAACGCATGCTGGGGTTTTTTCTTGAAAAAGACATGAGAACCACAAAATGCCCATCTAGGTGGGGATCTTCGCGAAAGAGTGAGTGGCTTAGTCTGGCCAGTGACACGAAGTAAAGTGACACCAGCCTTTACGAAGCCTCTGCCCGGGCTACTCTGGGCAATGAGCGGTGAATGCTGCTCAAGTAGTGCTTGATGCCGGAAGTTAAAAATTGGGGTTGATATGACCGTATCGGAAATGTTCTCGGAATTCCTGGGCAATTTGACGATTGCCAACTCTGAAACCATCAGCACTCGCTACGGCGAACTTACCGCCGCACTCAACAAACAGTTCCGTGACACTGAATCCAAAGAGGCGAATACGCTTCAGGTCGGATCATTCGGAAGAAAAACAGGCATCAACGGTATCTCCGACTTGGACATGCTGTACATCATGCCGAAAACTAAGTGGGACGATTACAACAAGGCTGGCGGGCAGTTGAAATTGTTGCAGGACGCCAAGGACGCAATACTCGTGCGCTATCCGAATACCAAAGTTTGCGTCGACCGTCTGGTAGTCACGGTGACGTACACCGACTTTCACGTGGAAGTGCAGCCTGTTTTTGAACAGGAAGACAAGAGTTTCAAATACCCAGACACCAAGAACGGCGGCGAATGGAAAATCACCAAGCCTCGGGAGGAAATGGACGCGATTTCGGAGCTGGACAATGTGAAGAATGCCAACTTACGGCGCTTGTGCAAGATGGCACGTGCGTGGAAAAACAAGCATGGTGTTGCGATGGGTGGCTTACTCGTCGATACGCTGGCTTACAACTTCCTAAGTTCGACGACGTCGTATGACAGCAAAAGCTTTCTCTATTGCGACGAACTCAGCCGTGATTTCTTCAAATACGTTTCCGAACTTCCTAATCAAGATGAGTATGCGGCTCCGGGCAGTCGCCAGCGTGTAAAAGTGAAGAAGAGGTTTCAGCGCAAAGCCAAGAAGGCTTACGACTTGTGTCTGAGGGCCATTGATGCCGAAGGCCAATTAAGCGTGAACAACAAATGGAAAGCAGTCTATGGCAGACCTTTTCCAGCCGCTGTAACGATGAAGACCGACGCGCGTCTTTCCGAGAGGTGGGACAACACAGAGGAATTCATCGAGGACAAATTCCCGATTGATATTCGAGCTTACTTGAAGCTCGATTGCGAAGTTAAACAGAATGGTTTTCGAAAGTTTTTCTTGAGCGACATGCTGTCGCGTCGTATCCCTTTGAGGTCGAACAAAAAACTTCACTTCTGGGTGACGGAGATTTCGGTAGAACCCCCTTACGAACTCTATTGGAAGGTGTTGAACCGTGGCTCTGAGGCCGAAAGGCGCAACTGTATTCGTGGTCAGATTGTTCGCGATGGCGGTAGTATGGACAAGAATGAAAACACCAACTTTCTTGGTGATCACGTTGTAGAGTGCTACTGTGTGAAAGATGGCGTCGTGGTAGCCAAGGATCGAATCCACGTTCCAATTGATCCGGATGAAAGTGACTATGACTGACAACGTTGCAGCTCTTGAAGGCCAGTTACGCGAGTGCTATGGACGCGTGGTTTACACCCATAAGACGCACGAGAAGTGCGCCGATCTTCTCCTAGCGCGTCACCGACGAATCAAGATGTGGCAGATTCTTCTCTCTGCGATCGTTACCGGCGGAATACTGGCCAGTTTTTCGGACGACTGGAAGTTTTCGGCAACTCTCACGAGCGCGGTGCTATCGACGGCACTTCTTGCGTTGAACTCCTACACGAAGGACTACGACCTAGGTGAGATTGCTCAAAAGCATCGTCGCGCGGCTACCGACATCTGGCTGGTCAGAGAAAAATACCTTTCTCTCCTGACGGATCTGCGTGCTGGAACTATCACCGTCAGTGATCTTCGCTCTGCCCGAGATGCGCTATTGGTCGAATTGCACACTGTCTACACAGGTGCGCCGAGCACCAACTATGAGGCGTACAAAAAGGCGCAGGAAGCACTAAAGATCGGAAGAGCGTCG
>JAAFHR010000223.1 GCA_013298455.1 Betaproteobacteria bacterium
TAAGCGCGCGCATTTCCGTTGACGCCAACAAATGCTCACGACACACCTGCACCGGCGCCGCAGCGAATCGACTTTGCGTAAACACACCGCCCACTTGCGTGCCCGGCGCGAATTCAACGAGCAGCATGTCATAGCGATTGGGCTTACGAACGTGGGCTTGAACAGCGCTCATTCGAACGCCTGCGACGGGGTGAACTTGATCGGCGGTGAGGGGCGTGTATTGAACGGGCATGAAAAAACTTTCGAAAAGTTTACGCAGAAAAAAGGCTCGCACTGCGCGAGCCTTTGATCCGATTAGGTCACGTGAAGCACGACTAGAGAATTATTCGAGCGCACCGTGACAGTGTTTGTACTTCTTGCCGGAGCCGCACCAACACGGATCGTTACGGCCGAGCTTGGGGCCTTGGCGCACGAATGGCTCGGCCGCCGGATCACCGTTTGCCGCCGCAGCCGGCGGCGCTTCCACTTCGCCCGTCAAGCCGTCAACATCGGCGTGCTGGTAGGCCACGTTTTGCATGGCAGGCGCTGGCTCAACGGCTTGCGCATCGGCTTCCGAGCGCACTTGCACGGTGAGCAAGATCCGAACGACCTCGTTGCGGAAGCGATCAAGCATGCCGCCGAACATCTCAAACGATTCGCGCTTGTATTCTTGCTTCGGATTCTTTTGCGCGTAGCCGCGGAGGTGGATACCTTGGCGTAGCAAATCCAGATTCGACAGATGCTCGCGCCACTGCGTGTCCATGATTTGCAAGAGGATGTTGCGCTCGAACTGGCTAAACACCTCGTCGCCCGCGATTTCACGTTTTTTGGCGTAGGCCTCTAGCGCGACCGCTTGGCATTTTTCGCGGATGTCGGTGTCGTCCATGTCAGGCTGATCTTTCAGCCACTGCGACACGGGGGCTTGCACTTGCCCATCGGCGAGCGCTGCTTCGAGCCCGGCGATGTCCCACTGCTCTTCCAGGCTCTCAGGCGGCACGTGCGCATTGACCGTGTTTTCAACCCAACCGCCGATCATGTCGCGCACCGTGTCGGAGACGTTGCTGTGTTCGAGCAAATGATTGCGCTGCTCGTAGATCGCTTTGCGCTGATCGTTGGCGACGTCGTCGTATTCGAGCAACTGTTTACGAATGTCGAAGTTGCGGGCTTCGACCTTGAGCTGCGCTTTTTCGATTTGGCGGGTCATGATGCCCGCTTCAATCGGTTCACCATCGGGAATCCGCAGTCGCGTCATGATGTTTTTCATCCGATCGCCGCCGAAAATGCGGATCAGCGGATCCTCGGCCGAGAGGAAGAAGCGGCTCGATCCAGCATCACCCTGACGACCTGCGCGGCCGCGGAGTTGATTGTCGATTCGACGCGATTCATGGCGCTCGGTACCCACGATTCGAAGGCCGCCCGAGGCGAGCACCGCATCATGGCGCACTTGCCATTCGGCTTGCGTTTTGTCGAGCTTGGCCTGTTTGGCTTCTGGCGAGAGCGTTTCGTCTTCGCGGATCGCGCGAAGTTCGGGCTCTAGCGCGCCGCCCAACACGATGTCCGTGCCACGACCGGCCATGTTGGTGGCAATGGTGATAATTTTGGGCAGCCCCGCCTGCGCAACAATCTGCGCCTCGCGCTCGTGTTGTTTGGCGTTCAAGACCTGATGCGGGAGCTTTTCTTTGTTCAGAAGTGCTGAGATCAACTCGGAGTTTTCAATCGAAGTGGTGCCAACCAACACAGGCTGACCACGGTCGTAGCAGCCGCGAATGTCTTGAACCGCAGCAGCGTATTTTTCAGCGGTCGACTTAAAGAACAAATCATTTTCATCACGGCGCACCATGTCGCGATGCGTCGGGATGATGACGGTTTCTAGGCCGTAGGTCTGCTGGAATTCGTAGGCTTCGGTGTCAGCAGTGCCGGTCATGCCGCCGAGCTTGCCGTACATGCGGAAGAAATTTTGGAAGGTGATCGAGGCGAGCGTTTGGTTTTCACGCTGAATCGGCACACCTTCCTTAGCTTCCACAGCTTGATGCAAGCCCTCGCTCCAACGACGTCCGGTCATCATGCGGCCGGTGAATTCGTCAACGATCACCACTTCGCCGTCTTGCACCACGTAGTGTTCATCGCGGTTGTAGAGCGTGTGGGCTCGGAGTGCGGCGTAGACGTGATGCATCAGTGAGATGTTGGTCGCGTCGTACAAGCTCGTACCCGGTGCAAGCAGGCCGGTGGCTTCGAGCCACTTTTCGGCGTTTTCGTGGCCGAGTTCTGAGAGGTGAACTTGGCGACCCTTTTCATCAACGTGGTAGTCGCCGGTCGCGTTCTCATCGGCTTGCCGTAGGAGCGTGGGCGGCAGAGCGTTGATCTTGTAGTAGATATCAACGTTGTCTTCGGCTTGGCCAGAGATGATGAGCGGCGTGCGCGCTTCATCAATCAGGATCGAATCGACTTCATCAATGATCGCGAAATTGAGTCCGCGCTGGCGACGATCCGCGACCGCGTATTCCATGTTGTCGCGCAAGTAATCGAAGCCGTATTCGTTATTGGTGCCGTAGGTGATGTCGGCAGCGTAAGCAGCGATTTTGCTGGCGGTGTCTTGCTGCGAAAGGATCGTGCCGACACTCATGCCGAGGAATCGATAGATTCGCCCCATCCAATCGGCGTCGCGCCGCGCCAGGTAGTCGTTCACCGTCACCAAATGCACGCCTTTGCCAGACAGTGCATTTAGGTAAATTGGCAGGGTCGACATGAGCGTTTTGCCCTCACCGGTGCGCATCTCGGCAATCTTGCCGTCATGCAGCGCCATGCCGCCCACGAGCTGCACGTCAAAGTGGCGCATTTTCAGCACCCGCTTGCTGGCCTCGCGCACCGTGGCGAAGGCCTCGGGCAGCAACGCGTCGAGCGTTTCTCCGGCGGCGATCCGCTGTTTGTATTCGGCGGTTTTGGCGCGAAGCTCGTCGTCGCTCAACGCCTCAAGCGAGGGCTCAAGCGCATTGATCTTTACAACGACCGTGCGGTAGGACTTGAGCAGTCGATCATTACGGCTGCCGAAAATAGACTTTAAAAATTTGTCGAACATGGTGGCTTTGCGCGCGTGGCAAAACCACGGCTTTGATGATTCGTTTTTATTGCTTGACAACGCGTTGCACGAGTGTGCAAAAACACAAACCGCGCCGATGGGGCGCGGTTTGGCAATTCGCTAGATTTTACGCGGACGAGGCGGCGAGCAGCCGCCGCAACCAGAACTTCCCTAGTTAACCGCGAGAAAGCGAGCGGGATTTTGTGAAACGCCGTTGAGGCGGACTTCGAAGTGAAGGTGCGGGCCGGTCGAGCGCCCCGTGGAGCCGACCTTGGCGATTTGTTGGCCACGCACGACCAGATCACCTTCTTTGACCATGAGCTCCGAGGCGTGGGCATAGCGCGTAACCAAGCCGTTCCCATGATCGATATCAACGTTTTTGCCGTACGCGGGGTGGATATCAGCATAAATGACTTTGCCGCTGGCGGCTGCGTTGATCGGGGTGCCGGTTTCGGCGGCGAAATCCACACCTTCGTGGAAGGTTTGATGGCCGCTGAACGGATCAATCCTGTAACCAAAGTTCGAGGTGTAGTTGATGTTTTCAATAGGTGGCAACGTTGGCAGGAATTTGCGCTGGGCGCTGCCCTCGACCAAAAGCGCTTCGAGCACGGTGAGTTGATCCGCTTTGACGTCAACTGTGCGCTGCAATTCCTTGAGTTGTTTGCTAAAGGCGTCGAAACTCAGTGGTGCGCCGGTGAGCGTTGAGCCGCCGCGCCCCGATTGCGCCGTGGCGCTAGGCAGCTCTTGCGGCTTCAGTCCGGCGACTTTCGCGAGCTTTTCACCGAGCCCATCAAGACGCAGCATGTGCGCTTGCATCTCACCGAGCTTCACGGCGAGGTTATTGATGTTGTCTTGGATTTGCTGCTGGCGCTGCTTAGCTTCAGCGTGTTGATCCGCCAGCAAAACGCCGCGGATGAGAGGATGATCACTGGTGGCGGCGTATTTGAGCGAGAGGTAATTGGCAAGCGTGGCCGTGAGCGCGAGCGCCACCAAACCAACAAAAACCAAACCCAGAATCTGCGGGATACCTAGATTGATGTTCCGCCGCGTGCGGTAATCGTTCGATACGAGGATAATTTGCATGTGAAGCCTTCCACCACACTGTATCCACGACCGCAGGGGCTGTCGGGATACTTCGAGCGAACACCGCAGCTGCGCAATGCGTTAAAGATCGCGCGGGACGCTACTCACTCTGAAATTTCAGTCTCGGATTGCATTCCGCCACGCTTGGCAAAGTTTGCGAAATCCGTCCGCTCCAACGGGTTCGATCTGGTGATCACTGTCACCTCTGCCGAAGCCGCCCACTTGGCTCACCTGCTGCGCCCAGAAATCGAGCGCTTAGCCAGCCGTAAAGGCTTGAAATTTAACGAAATTTTGATCAAAGTGCAATCAGAATCGGTGGAGTCAGCGGCCTACCGGGTGCGCCCCAAAGCGAAAACTTTGAAGCAGTTGAACGTGAGTGCAACAAAAATCGACAGTGAGCGCCTACAAACAAGCCTGAAGAAATTGCTGACTACGCTTTCGGATCGCTAAGTTGAGGCCTCACATCCGCGCGAAAAGATGCGCATACTGTCGAGACACCTGCACCTTTTCTTTGACGCCTTTGAGGGTGAGTGTGACTTTGCCCGTGAAATCGCGGGCGGCGGTTTCGACACAACGCATATTGACAATCGTTGACCGGTGAACTTGCACAAACACCGCCGGATCGAGCTGCGCGGCCAAATCGGTCAATGAAATTCGAATCAACTGCTCGCCGTCTCGGGTGTAGAGCGAGACGTATTTATCCTGCGCTTGCAAATGCGTGACCTCGTCAACGGGCACGATGCGCACCGTTTCACCGATGCCGGCGCGAAAAAATTGAAGGTACGACGCGGTTTTGCCGCTTCCCGATGATCCAGCCAACTGACGAATCAATTCGAGCGCACGCCCCAATTCGCCGCCCGACGAGGGCTGGGCGGGCGCAAGGTTGACGCGGTCTGCCAAGCGCTTTTTTAGGCGAACCACCGTTTCTACCAAGCGCGCCGCATCCACCGGTTTTACCAAGTAATCCACGGCCTCTCGATCAAAGGCTTGCAACGCATATTCGCTGTACGCCGTAACAAACACCACGAGCGGATTGGCCGCCGCCGTGCCCGAATTGCTTAAGCGCTCCGCCACCTGCAGCCCTGTCAAACCGGGCATTCGGATATCCAAAAACAGCACATCGGGCGAATGCTGATCCACCGCATGCAGCGCCGCTGGACCGTTGCCCACAACATCAGCAATCGAGAGCTCCGGCCAAGCGAGAGCCAGCGCGTCTTTCAGCGCTAAGGCAAGGTTCGATTCGTCTTCGGCGATGATGGCGGTGGGCATAAGATTTCTCGAAAATGGATATTTGGCTTATTTGTTCAATGCCAACATTTATATGGGCTAAATGAAATAAATCGCTATTTTTGTTTAACGCGTTGGAGTGCAGCTAGCCCAAATATCGTGAGGCGTAGGTTAAATAAGCTCATTGCGATGAATTGATCGGCAGCGCGACTGAAATTCGCGTGCCCGCAGACTGTGAGCTCGCGACCGAAGCAATCCCCGAGGCGGGCGCTTCGATCGTCAATCGCGCCGCTTCTCCGTAAATCGCCGCAAGTCTCGCGCGAACGTTCGCCAAGCCGCTGCCCGAGCCTGCGGTGTCGGTGGAATTGCCGAAGCCCAAGCCTGTGTCGTCGATGTCAATCCGAAGCGTTTGCCCATCAAGGCGAGCGCTGATCTGAACCTCACCGCCTTCGATTTTGGGCTCTAAACCGTGCTTGATCGCGTTTTCCACCAAGGGTTGCAGGAGCATCGGCGCGAGCGGCAACGCACGAACCGATTCCGCCACGTCGATTCGATAGCTCAAGCGCTCGCCCATTCGTAACCGCAGAATTTCCAAGTAATCGCCGATGATTGAGAGCTCGTCG
>JAAFHR010000224.1 GCA_013298455.1 Betaproteobacteria bacterium
CCCCCGCGCTGAATCTGTTGGAACATCAAAATGCTCGCCGCGACCGTTTTACCCACACCAGTCTGACCGATGATGAAACAGTGACGCGTCAGGGTTTCGTCGTCAACGTAGATCGGCTTGGCCGTATCGACCGTGACGCCGAAGAGCATGCCTGGGACAGAGAACGGCTTGCAGCGAGGCTCGGAAGACTTGATTAGCACCAGGCTACGCAAATAGGCTTGCTGACGAATCGTGTTGTCAGTCATCGTACGAAAGAGCAGATACGCGCCGGCGCACGAGATCAGCATCGCCGTCAGCACATTAATCATCGGCCAATCATCGTGCAGCAGGGCGGGTGATGACGGCAGCAATCCGCCAAACATCATCAGTAGCGCAACAGTTTGCAGCGTACCCCCCAAGGGCGCATCGAAGTAGGTGTCTCGTACCGTGGCAATCGCTTCTTTGATACGTGCCTGCACACCTCTCGTTTCGATAATGCGTGAATCCAAGCCGAGCGCTTCATCGGCGAGTTTGTTCTGAGTTGCGGATGCCATGAGCGAAAGCGTACGTTTGCGAGGCCACGCAGATAAGTGCAGTCCTCGGCGAAATGCTGTGCGGACTCCTTTTTTCGACCGACGCCACTTCCGGCA
The DNA here is from genome assembly GCA_013298455.1 of Betaproteobacteria bacterium. Lineage (GTDB taxonomy): Bacteria > Pseudomonadota > Gammaproteobacteria > Burkholderiales > Casimicrobiaceae > Casimicrobium. The sequence goes on from JAAFHR010000224.1 coordinate 630, forward strand.
AATGGTCACCTTTAAGGAGATGCCAAATGGCTCTGAAACAATCCCGCCGCTCCACCGCCATCACCGCCGTCGCTACCGCCCCAACGTCAGGCCCTGCCAGTCGTGCCAACTTTGGGAGCGTGAGCGATAAGGTGGGTGCCGCGATCGTGCAACGCGCTAAAAGCGGTTTGCCACTGTTGCAAAGCGGTTTTCGCTGGCCATATCGCGCTCGTTCCGGCGAGCCATACGCCGGCGCGAATGTGGTTTTGCTCACCGAGCAAGCCGCCGCTGCTGGTCTGTCCGGCTGCGATGCCTTTTGCGGACGTGGTGACGCGTTTGCTATGGGTTACGAGAAGCCGGCGAGTACACCAGTACTGGTCACTGGGACGTACCACGGGTACATTGACATCAAAGACAAAGAAAAGTCGGCTCGTCATCCTGACGCTGACGAACCAAAGGCTACTGAAGCGCAAAAGGGGCGAGTTCGTGTGCTCCGCACCTTCGAAGTCGCCGCAGGTGCAAGCCTCGGCATGAAGGATGTCTCTGTGCTGCCGTTCGGTCTCACAGCTAATGGCATCGAGCTCTGCTTACGTGAAGTGAACCCGAAGGCATCACCTACAAGTTTCGCATTGGCGTTCGAACTGATGGCACGTGTTGTGGCACCTACCGTATGTGGGCAATATCCAGATAAAGAGCTGGTTGCCCAAAGCGCGAGTGAACTCAGCAAACCGTCGGTTTGGTCTGATGCGGCCTATGCTGCTCAATCCGCTATGGAAAAGGCTGGTATTTCACTTGCTCGACTTCCGGTTGAGCATGATCGTACTAAAGCAACTGAACGAGATGCCCAGCGGGAGGCGTATCAGGCCGTTCGCAAGGAGTATCGTGTTGCGAAGAAGGAGGCTCGGCTGCAAGGCGTCGTTTCTGCTGTGACAGCGCCATCGGTTGTCGTTTTCACCGACTGGTAGTCTTTAACTGCCTTTTGACTCACAAAGCCATCCCCTGGGTGGCTTTTTTCTTGCTCGCGAGATTTTTGGATTGGCGGTAACATTATTACCAATGAGCGAATCCGCCCTGCTTCAACGCCCTGCTCCCCCAGTAGCCAAGCGCGATAGTCGCTACCGCCGCTCTCTGAGGGCATTGAGTTTTATCGACAATGTCGTCGCCACTACCGGGCGGCTCCCCAGCGTGCATTTACTGTTGGAGCACACCGGAGGTTCTATGCGTGATGCGCAGCGTGTCCATAAAGCCGCTGCCCTCTGGCTGGCGCAGCTCGTTCGACTTTCGGTAACCACGCATACCGCAGAAAACGTAGAGGCACTGTCTCGCCGAGTGTCAGTGCTCGAAGCGGAAAACCACCAACTCAGGCACACTGCAGAACGACTCGAAAACGAGCACGAGGGACTTAGGCGGCACCTGTTGTTGGAAACAGCTAGGTTGAGGGATGAACTCGTAAAAGCCAGCATTGGGTTGACCACGCCGACAGGGCCAAGCCCCATCAAAACGGAAATCGTTGCGCGGCACCATCCGGTAAGCGATGACGCCATTTTTGAAGAGTCGCCGTAAGAACGGCGCTGGTCTAAAAAAAGTCCTTATAAATCAAGCATGTCGGAATCCGGCACCTAGCTTGGCTCACCAAATAATGCTTCAAGCGCTTTGCGAACAGCCTCTTCCACTCGCGCCGCATCCGCTTCTTTGAAGCCACTCACACGCACACCCGTAGCGCTCGCGACGAATGCCACTTTTGCGCCCTTGTTCGTTTTGAACTCAAGGCGACGAACGTCGACAGGTTCAACGGGCGATTTTGTTTTGGCTATCGCGCGAATGATCGTAGGGGTGACAACACCCTCGGTGGCGGCGATCAAATCAATCAACGCCACTCCGGATGTGCCAGCATCCAGCGCCTTCACCATTTCTGCCACAGTGAAGCGCGACACGTCATGCCGACGCGATTCGACCGCGCTCAACACAGGTTGGGGCAGCTTCGAAAAGGCTAACAATTCAGCCAGGGTTGCGCGAGGCACGCCAGATGAGCGCGACATCTCCGTCTGGCTCATCCCAGTCCGCTTCATCTCCGCGTCAAACCCTGAGAACTTTTCAAAATCAGGAAGAGGGGCATGCAACAAGTTCGCATAAAACGCCTTGCGCTCAACTTCGCTGTCAGCATCCGCCACAATCACGCACGGCACAGTGGCCAGTCCTAGATCATCGCGCGCAATCGTTGTGCGATTGCTCCCGGACGTCACCTCATACCGAGTGCCATGATCACCTGTGATTGGTCGAACCTTGATAGGCTCCAAAATTCCGTTGGTTGCGATGTTGTCACGCAGCAACTGATACTCATCTTTGCTTAGCTTGCGCTGGCGACTCGGAACAATGTCGAGCAGGCCGACAGCGAGCATTATTGGCTGCCCGAGCTTCTCCTCGGCCTGCATCGCTCGATTCTCTGCGGCGCGAATCTGCGGCTCAAGGAGAAGCATCGCACCCGCATTGCTGACGGGCATTCTCGGCCGATCGGCAGATGCCGCAGCCGGGGAAGCGGGTGCCGTTGCTGCTCTGGCGATGGCCGCAGCGGTGCGGTCCGCAAGGTTTTTGATTCCTGCCATTATCGAGCCCCCCATTGCGAAGCGACCGTCGCTCCATCAATCGTGTCAACAAGTCGGTCGAAGGCTTGCCGCAACTTGTTTGAAGTACGAGCGACACCGTCGTCATCGACCAGATCGTGGATCGTGCCGAACGATATGCCACTCAGTGCATTGGCCTCGGAGGAGGGGATTTCAGGACCCAAAACGTAGGGCGCGAAAGACTGCTGGATGATGCCGCGCATCATGGCAGCGACAGGCCGCGCATTGACCTTGGAGAGCACCACTCCAATGGACTTAAACGCTTTCTCGGCGCCACTCGTTTCCTGGATCGACGTTATGATCTCCAACAGCATGTCCCAAAACATCAAAGCCGCAGAATAATCCAGTTGCTCAGGCGGCAATGGCATCAACAGCCCGTCCGCCGCGTACGCTGCGTTGACCGCGAGATAACTCAGTGATGGTGCGGTGTCCAATAGGATGTAGTCGTACTCCGCTCGATGAGCATCCAGCGCTGCGTTCAGTACGTTCCACCACTGGCCACGCCGCATCGCCGCCATTTGCGGCAGGATCAGCTCAGCGCTGTTGAGTGCGCCACAAGCAGGCACAACGTCGATCCCGCTCCAATACGTCTCGCGGATGGCGTACTCCAGCGACTTTTGGGCGCTGTCGGAATCCGTAGAGAACAGCAATCCAGCCGTATCCGCTTCGGTGAGCTCGGTGTGCGGCATCAAGCCGGTGAGCGTGCTCGTCGAGCCCTGTGGATCGAGGTCTATGAGTAGCACGCGGCGGCCGCGGAGTGCCAGACCTTGAGCGATGTTGAAAATGGTTGATGTTTTTGTTGAGCCGCCTTTGAAGTTCACGCAAGCCATGGTGTACCCTGGTGCACCGACGGGGCGACTGGGGAAGGACTTAAGCTGAGACACGATCGCACGAACTTCGTCGAGGCTAAATGTACGCCGCCGTTTGCCATCAGCAATGTGCCCCGCTGGCATGTTCGTACCGCGCAGTCTGCTGTCGAATTTCGATTTCTCTAGCCCGATAAGCTCCGCGATCTGTTGTGCGGTGAAGCGTGGCGCAATTTTTCTGGGGTGAGGTGCCAGCATCTCCGCTCGTACTGCATCGTGAACTTGAGAGGCTTGTTGCACGAGCGTACGAATTTCCGCTGCACCGATTCGAGGTTTCGTTGTCGCTTGCATCAATGCTCCAAATCACTAAACTTGCAGATTGTATGCGCATATGCTGAATCTTTGTCGTTTCGCTGAATTATTTTTGATCTTCATCTTGTTGCCGACAATTTGCGTTAATTGTTCATGTGAGTAACGGTTGTTTGAAGAATTTAGCTTCATCAGTTTAAGAGTCTTTAGGAACCTCGAAAGCCATATAGGTAGGGGCTTACAGACGGTTAATGTGATGGTTTTGGGGAGTAAATGTGACGGTTTTAGGGAGGCGTGGGCTGATGATGTGGCGGTATTAGGGATGTAATGTGACGGTTTTGGGGAGATCAGGTGACAGCTTCGGGGACCGTCTTGACGTGTGACCTAAACGGCTCGATAATGTCACGTATGCAAAGCTCAAAATCCCCTGCGCGTAAGCCGTTAGTGAGCCAAAAGGTGCTGAAAAAGAATGTGGGGCTCATCCACAGCTCATCAGCGCTCGGACTGGTTGAGCGCAAGCTCTTCAACTGGCTGTTGCTCGAATCTTATGACCGGCTCGGGATCGACGATACGCACGAGCTTCCCCTTCCGCTGCTCAAAGCGATGATGGGCTGGGAGGCGTCAAACAACAACGATGGGCTCGATGCAGCAATGAAGGGCCTGATGGGGACGATTGTTCACTTCAACCTGGTGCGCCCCAGGGGGTCGGAGGAACGCCGCGTGGTGAACGAAGAGGCATGGGAAGCAACTACCTTGCTTTCGTACGCTGCTGTCATAGGCGGACGAGCAGCATGGCGCTTTGACCGCTCAATGGCCGCAAAGCTGCGCGATCCCTCAGTGTTTCACTGGCTGAACGTAGCTTCCGCTCAGGGCCTACAAAGCGCTTTCGCCTATGCGTTGTATGAGAACACCGCTCGGTTCTACAAGGTTGGGCAAACCCCAAGGTTTGACATTCCGTTGCTGCGAGAACTCCTCAACGCGACGGCGACAAGTTACGACGATTTTCGGTATTTCAAGCAGCGCGTCATCACACCGGCGACGGTGGAAATCAATACCATTACGGACATTGAAATTGAGCCGCGTTACGAGCGATCGGGGCGGTCGGTCGTATCGGTGCAATTCAACGTGCGTGTGAAGCCGCAGTCGAGCCTACTTGCCAAGCGTGAACGCACGCGCGTCGATCTCGCGCCAGAAGAACAACAGATGCACGACCGGATGTGTGCACTCGGTCTGTCACCCAAGGCGGCGATCAATTTAATCGAAGCTCGCGGTGTTGATACTGTGGCGCAGGCAGTTGCGCTCACCGAAGAGAAACTTCGCTCGGGTGGCATCATCAGCAATGCCGCAGCCTACCTGCGCAAAGTCGCTGAGTCGGGAGAGCAGGGGAGCTTTGTGACCAGCCGCACGTTCGTGGCGCAACAGGCCGCAGAGCGTTTTGAGGAGACCAAGCGCACGATCGCGGCGCAGTCAATGAGCGTGGTCGAAACGATTGCCGAGCGGCAACGTCGAACCACGGAAATAGCTCTGTTGAGTCTCGATCAGCGGCGACTAGCCGCTGTAGATTTCATAGCGCGCTCCCCCGCAGCG
>JAAFHR010000225.1 GCA_013298455.1 Betaproteobacteria bacterium
ATTCACCATGCTCGAGTTCTACGAGGCGTATCAGGATTACAACTACCTGATGGATTTGACCGAAACGCTCCTGCGCGATTGCGCGAAGCATGTGCTCGGCAACACCACGATCAAATTCGGCGAACTCGACATCGATCTCGGCAAACCGTTCGACCGCCTCACCATGGCGCAAGCGATCATGAAGTACAACCCGCAGTACACGGAAAGCGAGTTGAACGACATGGAGTTCTTGCGCAACGCCGTGAAAAAAGCAGGCGAAGAAGTGCGTGCCACCGACGGGCTAGGCGTGCTGCAATTGAAACTCTTCGAAGCCAACACCGAAGAGAAATTGATCCAGCCAACGTTCATCATCGCGCACCCGACGGATGTGTCCCCACTCGCCCGCGCGAACGACGCAAACCCCGAAGTCACCGACCGGTTTGAGCTCTTCATCACCGGCCGCGAAATCTGTAACGGCTTCAGCGAGTTGAACGACCCCGAAGACCAAGCCGCCCGCTTCCAAGCGCAAAGCAAAGCCAAAGACGCCGGCGACGAAGAAGCCATGTTCTACGACGCGGACTACATCAAAGCGCTCGAATACGGATTGCCACCGACCGCAGGCGAAGGCATTGGCATTGATCGGCTGGCGATGCTGTTCACCAATTCACCAACGATTCGGGATGTGATTCTGTTTCCGCAGTTAAGGAAAGAAGACTGATTGGTTTTGGCGTGGGGTGGCGCATTTGGCAAATTCGCCATGACCACCAAACCGCTGCAAACGAAGTACGCTAGCCGCGTATAATGCGACCATGGTTTTCATCGAGCTAAGCCCCTTCGTAGCCTTTCGAGACGAGCACTGGGACGATGACGAATTCCGCCGATTTCAGGCCGCGTTGATTCAATCGCCGAAGTCGGGTGACGTGATTCGCGGTAGTGGCGGTTTGCGAAAACTTCGATGGCTCGCGCAAGGTCGCGGAAAGCGCGGCGGCGCTCGAGTTGTTTACTACTTCCAAGATTCAGAAGATCGAATCTATTTGATCTTCGGCTACGTTAAAAGCGAACGCGACGACCTAACGCCCGATCAAGTGCGAACACTCGCCAAACTCATGAAGGATGTTGACAATGGATAAAACTCATTTCGACCAACTTGTCGCCGGCGTGAAGGAAATGAAGCGACACATCGCAGGAAGAGCGGTGCGTAGTGCCCGTGTGAGCGAAGTGGTGGAGCCCGACGTGCGCGCCATTCGCGAAGCGGCGAGCATCAGCCAAGCGCAGTTCGCAAAGTTGATCGGCGTGAACTTGCGCACGCTGCAAAACTGGGAGCAGCACCGCACTCGTCCAACGGGCCCGGCACGAGTGCTCCTCAAGATTGTGTCAAACAATCCTAAAGCGGCGGTGGAGGCGATTAACCAATGAGCCGTCGCAGTTTGACTAGCGCGTAGGGCGGAACGCTCGCGGTTCCGCCTAGTGCGACCGGCGAAGCCATTTCCAGCCTGAACGTATGCCGCCGCATTCGGCGGAACCGCAAGCGTTCCGCCCTACGCCCGAACCACGGCTGCGCCAAACTTCGGAATCTTTTCATCCACCGTTAGCAGCTTGAGTTTCCCGTGCCTCGCCTGCGCGTAAAGTAAATGATCAAACGGATCGCCGTGTTGCGTTTTGAGTTCGGACGACATCAGAATCGCTTCGAGATCGATGGCGAGCTCAAACACGCCTGCAGCGAGCGCGGCGTTTGCGATCGCGCGCGGTTGCACGTTGATCTTGCCCTTGCGCCATTTGAAACCGAGTTCCCAAATGGATGCGGTGGAGAAGTAAACCGCCTCAGCATTGCTTATCAGGCGGCGTGCGGCGGCGGTCAACTCCGGCGCATCGTTCACGAGCCAGATGAGGCAATGGGTGTCGAGTAAGAGCTTCACTACTTCTTCGAACCGAGCAATTCGTCATCAGTGGTTGCGTTAAAGAAGCCATTCTTCAATTTGATCTTTCCTGCGAGTGAACCTCCAAAGGTCACGCCGCTTTTCGTTCCGGTTTGCTTGACCGGAACGAGGCGCACCATTGGTTCGCCCGAGCGCGCGATCACCACCGTCTCACCCGCGACCGCACGATCGAGAAGGTTCGAGAGTTTGCTTTTTGCTTCGTAGACGTTGAATTGCATTGAATTGACCTGTACCTGACCAATAAGCGTTTGCCAAGCAATGGGGCACTCGTGTCTTTGCTGGGCCATCGAGGTTTCGTGCCCGCGCTCGTTGCGACGTCGAACAGTACCGTCGACGCGGACTCAAGGGCAAACTACGTCTCTTGCTCCGCGCAAGCGCCTCTGGCATCATTGACAAATGTTCTCAGGCGCGCAAGCAGACCAATTGATGATCCTCTTCGGGGTGATCGCTTTGGTGGCGATTGCGGTGTTTTTCATTGCGGTTCGTTTTGCGCCCGCTTTCGTCGGGGGCGCGGCGGTGTTGTTTTTCATCGCTTGTGCGGCGGCGCTGTTTCATCGACAACTAGTGCATGCGTATCGCGTTTATACCGTGCGCTCGTTGTGCGAGGGCTACACGAATTTTCGGCGGCACGCGGTTGAGCCGCTTGATATTTCCACATTAGCCATTGAGCTCAAGGGGCCGGACGGAGCGGGCGATTTGCTGGTGCCGATGCCCCTTGTGCGCAATCTTTTTGCGGCTGACGCGCGAATTCAACGCATTGAAATTCGTTACCGACCGAAGGGCAATGTCACGAGCTATCGCTCGCCTTATCTAAATCCGAATCCGCAGCAAACCCGCAACTGGCTCGTGCAACGTAGCGACGACTTGTCGGACAAGGCATTTGAATCGTGGGGCAAAAAACTTCCACAGGTGTCACCGACGGCACGCGTGATTCTGGTGAATGATCACGTAGCACCCGACGCGGCCGACGCGGAGAATGGTATGCAGCCCCAATGGCGCTGGGCGTTGATCGATAGCGAGACGCGTGAGCCCTTGCTTGAATACCGTACGCCCTTTTTTATGCGAGGCCCGCAATGGCTTGCCTGCGACGAGCCCTATGTCATTCCGTCGGGGCGGCGCGGAGGCGGTCGCAGTGCTTCGGTTGACGCGCACGTGAACGCGTGGCGGCGGCTGATTGCAGAAAGTGCGCAGCGAGCAAATCGCTAGATCGCGGATTTGCACAAGCGCTACGCTAAGCAACGATAGCCTGCCGCCCTACGCCACCATTACGAGAATCAATCCGTCACTACGCTGCGAAAAAATCTCCAATGAAACAGACACTCACCGAGCCCCAATCGTTTCTTCATCGAGACGAATTGCGCCACGTTGGGCCGCTCAAAATGTTGAGTTTGTTTGGTTCTCGGGTATTGGCGAAGCCGCTTCGCGTGGGTGACGAGTTAGCTTACTTTCCTGGCTCAAAGCGCGACGTGAGTCAGTACGATGGCGCGCACTACCCAATGGCTGAGTAGGTGTTTTATCCAGCGCTCGCCGAGCGCTGCAGGCTGAGCGAAGCGCTGCGTTTGCAGCATTGGCTGATCAAGGGAGCATCGCCCAATGCGCTCTGTGGTGCAAGACACGCGCCCTGCACCGCGACGACGTCGCTGCCAGCGGTGTCGCGCTACGCCGTCACCGAACCAATCGTGTCGTCGAGAATATTGGTGAGCCACGCCATGGCGTAGACGCCTTCGAGTGTGCTCGCAGCGTCGCTCAAACCACCGGCACCTTTCACGGCCACCATCTGTTTGGTTTCGGCGCTATATCGGTAGACGGCCGCTACGTGAATCGCGTCGTTTTTGGTGACGAACGAGTAGCAGGTGTTGGCGATCACCGGTTCTGTAACAGCCGGCAGTTGCAGTAATTCTTGCGTGATCGCAGCGGCGGCGACTTTGCCTTCTTGGTTGGCCATATGCCCCGATTTGGGCATGCCGGGGCTGCCGCTGATGCTGTCGCCAATAACGTGCACATCTTGAAACGCGGTCGATTCGTAGGACAAAAAATCCACGCCGCACCAGCGATTGTTGACATTTGCGAGCCCGTTGTTGATCGCGAGCTCACCGGCGCGCTGTGGCGGGATCACATTCCACAAATCCGCCTTTACCTTGCCACCAATTTTGAATTCAATTTCATTTTGCGCGCCATCGACTTGAGCGATATCGGCATTGGGTAGGTACTCGACCAAACCGCTGTACTGCGTCTTCCAAGTTTTTTGAAACAGCTCTTTCTTACTCAAAATTTCAGGGTTGGCGTCAAACACGAGTAGTTTTGATTTTGGCTTTCGGCTCTTCAGGTAGTAACCGATCAAACTCGCGCGCTCATACGGGCCGGGCGGGCAACGGTACGGCGCTTTCGGGATGTGCATGGCGATCGTTGCGCCGTCGGGCAAGGCGTGTAAACGGTCTCGCAGCGCTACTGTTTCTTGACCCGCCTTCCAAGCGTGGGGCATTTTGGCACGCGCAGCAGCGTCCATTCCAGGCAGCGCGGCGTAATCAAAATCAACACCAGGCGAGACGATCAACCGGTCATAACTCACACGTTTGCCGCTGGCGAGCGTGAGTTCTTTTTTGGCGGCGTTGATCGTATTCACGCGATCTTGGATCCACTGCAGTCCGTTGGCGCTTGCAAAGCCAGCGTAGGGGCGTGAAAGATCCTTTAAGCCAATCGCTCCGTGCAACAAGCGATTGCTCATTGGGCACGACACGAAGTAAGGTTGCGGTTCGATCAAGGTGACCTGCGCTTGCGGATAAAACTTTCGTAGATACCGCGCTGCCGTGGCTCCGCCGAAGCCACCTCCAATCACCACGACATTCGGACGACTTTGTGCCCGCAAAAACGGTGAGCTTCCAGCCACCGCCAACACGCTTGCCTGCGCGGCCAATGAAACGAATTGCCTGCGATCCATCATGACCTCACTATTTGAATTGTGCGAAATGCCGAGCGAGCGCCTTGAGCTCCGCTTCGGTGTAACCCTTGGCGTGCTGATGCATCACTGTGCCTTTGATTTGCCCGCTTCGGTAGCCCAAGAGTTTGCGCTCGAGCTCCTCTTCGCTTTGGCCAGAGAGTCTCAGCCCTACGCCTTGCGCGCGCCCCTCCTTGCCGTGACAGCTTTGGCAGGTTGCCGCCATCAAGCGAACGTTCATATCGGTCTGCGCGTAGCTCGGCAAGGCGATGCCGGCGCAAAAAATGCTCAGCGCTGCAGCGATGCGTAAGTTGCTGAAAGTTATCTTGAACACATTGACCATCCGCTTGAGATTCGTTTGCTTTCGTCAAACAACGCTCAGAATTTTCCACATATCGTGAGAAATATGAAGCGGGACAAACGTGCTTGCGTTTGTTGGCGTGGTGTGGGAAAGAGCGAAATTTCGAACGGGTGTCCACTCTACCGTTCTGCGCTACGCTTGGCCAGTCACTTTTTTGAGTAATGCGCGATGTCCAAAAACAAACTCAGCGACCCCTTCAAACGCTTCCGCGTTGACGGCAAATTCAGCCTCAACGATATCGACCCAGAATCACGGCCGTTTGCCAAAGGCGATGAGGCTGATCAGCGCGCGAAGCTTGATTCGCTCGCTTCAGAGTTAGACGAGCTGCAAGATTTGCTACATGCCAATGGTTCACAAAAGGTGTTGCTCGTGTTGCAAGGGATGGACACGAGCGGCAAAGATGGCACGGTGCGTTGGGTATTCGGCCGCACGTCTCCACTCGGCGTGCGCGTGGCGAGCTTCAAAGCGCCTACTGAGGAAGAGAGGGCGCGAGATTTTTTATGGCGCTGCCACGCCGTGGTGCCTCGCTCTGGCGAGCTGATGGTGTGGAATCGCAGCCACTATGAGGATGTGTTGGTGCCGGTTGTGAATCAATGGATCGACAAAGACGAGACCGCGGCGCGCTATGAACACATTTCGAATTTCGAACGACTGCTGACCGATTCCGGCACGCTCGTCCTCAAGTGCATGTTGCACATCA
>JAAFHR010000226.1 GCA_013298455.1 Betaproteobacteria bacterium
AAAAGTATCGGCCGCTAAGTCCGCGCTAATGCTCGATTTATGGCGCAGAGCAGCGATCATTTTTTTGATCGGACTGACGCTTAACTTCATCCCGAACTTTAGTGTTGAGACGCTTCGAATTCCCGGCGTGTTGCAGCGGATTGCGCTCTGTACGGCGCTCGCAGCGCCGATCGTGCTTTACTTTAATCTTCGCGGGCAGTGTCTGTGGATCGCTGGCCTGCTAACGTTTTATAGCGTGGTGATGCTCTACGTGCCGGTGCCGGATATCCATGGTGTGGTTGCCGCTGGCGCGCTTGAACCGGGGCGTGATGTGGGCGCGTTTGTTGATCGTTGGCTGCTAACCGGTCACCTCTGGTCGGCCTCAAAAACGTGGGATCCCGAAGGTGTGTTTTCCACGCTGCCAGCGCTCGTCACGATGCTCATGGGCGTGCTGACCGGACGCTGGTTGCTCTCTGACATGCCACGTGCCGACAAGACCGTTTGGATGATGGTGATTGGACTCGGTTGTCTGTGGATCGGAGTGATGATTGATGCGACGTGGATGCCGATCAATAAACCGCTCTGGACGACGTCTTACGTATTTTTTATGCACGGCTGGGGCTTGCTGCTATTCGCAGTTTTCTATTGGCTCATCGACGGCGCAGGTTCGGCATCGGTACGCCGTCGCGCTCGTGTGGCGCTGCTTCCAATGACGATTTACGGAATGAATGCACTCTTCATATTTGCCATGTCAGGGCTGATTGCGAAGCTACTCAACGCCGCCAAGTTCACGCAACCTGACGGCAGCGCACTCACGCTCAAGGCAACACTTTTTGCGCCACTAAAAACGCTCGCACTCTCGCCAGTCAACACCTCGCTGATGTTTGCCATCCTCTTCAACCTCATGATGTTTGGGATCGCCTGGGCCATGTGGAAGCGGCGATGGTTTGTGAAGGTGTAGCGTGAGACACGTCTTGTTTTTTGCAATGACGCGCCTCGTTGCCCTCGCGGGTTTGCTTGTCGGCGCGATACTCTTGGCGAGTTGCAGCAACGTCGGCGTGAATTCGAACAGCGTAGCGTCAACCTGCCCGAGCGCCCACGCGGGGCTAGATTGCCCCCCTGCAACGCCGCGCGAATTCCGGGCGGCCTGGGTGGCCACCGTCGCCAATATCGATTGGCCGAGCAAGGCAAATTTGACGAGCGCTGAGCAGCGCGCCGAGATCGTCGCGATTGTCAATCGCGCCGCTGAGCTCAATCTGAATGCGCTCATTTTGCAAGTGCGCACCAGCGCCGATGCACTCTATCCATCAACGCTCGAGCCGTGGTCTGAATTTTTGACGGGTGAGCAGGGGCGTGCACCGTCTCCGTTTTACGATCCGCTGCAGGTCTGGATTGACGAGAGCCATCGTCGCGGCATTGAGCTGCATGCTTGGTTCAATCCTTACCGCGCTCGACACACACAAGCGAAATCAAGCAACGCGCCTACACACATTTCGCAGACCCGCCCCGAGATCGTGAAATCCTACGGTGGCTTCCTCTGGCTCGATCCCGGTGAGCCCCGCGCCGCGCAGCACACCCTTGATGTGATCATCGATGTGGTCAAGCGCTACAACATTGACGGCGTGCACATTGATGATTATTTTTATCCGTATCCCGTAGTGGCCGCACCCGAGCGGCTCGGTGTGACCACAGGAGCTGCCGCTGCCCTGGCAGGTGGGGCGGCAACCGTGCCGTTGGTGCCCGAGCGCGAGCTCGAATTTCCCGATGAACCCGCGTGGCAGCGCTACGTGCAAAGCGGCGGTTCGCTCGCGCGCGCCGACTGGCGCCGGCAAAACGTGAATGCCTTGGTTGAAAAAATCTACACCAGCATCAAGCAAACAAAGCCGTGGGTACGCTTTGGGGTGAGTCCGTTTGGTATTGGTCGGCCCGGCAAGCGCCCGGTGGGCATTTCGGGCTTCAGTCAATACGACAAGCTCTATGCCGACGTTGAGCTGTGGCTTGCGCGCGGTTGGCTCGATTACTTGGCTCCACAGCTCTATTGGCCGATTGCACAAACTGCGCAAGCCTTTCCGGTACTGCTTGATTATTGGCATCGAGAAAACACCGCCAATCGGCATATTTTTCCGGGGCTCTACACCAGTCAAATCAATGACTCTGCTCGGTCATGGGCTGCCACCGAAATCGTGCAACAAGTCGCGTTGATTCGAGAGAAAGCAGCGCCGCAAGGGCACATCCACTTCAGCACGATCCCGTTGCTGCAAAACCGTCGCGGCATCGTTGATACGCTTCGCCCCGGCTACGAGCAGGCCGCAGTCGCTCCGAACATGCCTTGGTTGAGCACTGAGGTCAACGCCGAAATGCTTTCGGTAGAGGTCAGCGAGGTGATGGGAAACCAACGTCGTCGGTTGAGCTTTGGGACGCCGTCGGTGGCGCAAAGCGGCAAACGAATTGCGCTGTGGCTGCGCTATGGCGATCGTTGGAATTTTTCAGTCGTGCCGATGCCCACCACCCGCAGCGCTGAAGCTCAGAGCGATGTGGTCGTGAGCGACGCCACGCCATCGGGCGCGTTGACGGCGGTGGTTGCGTCGGTCATTGATCGCTTTGGCAACGAAGGGCCTCGGGCTCGCGTGTCGGTGGGATCGCGATGAATACCCCTGCAAATTCGTTGAGCGCCGATTGGGGCGTGGGCATCGACGCCGGTGGTACGCAGACTCGCTGGTGTGTGATGGATCGCAGCGGCGATATCGTGTCAGAAGGCGCAGTGCGCGGGCTCTCTGCGTTGATGCTGGGCTCAGAATCTGGAAAGGCGTTGCTCGCGAACTCGTTGGCGGAGATTGCAACCGCGGTGGGGCAGTCGATTGAAACGGTGGTTCGCGGCGTGATGTCCGTGCATGCTGGATTCACGGGGGTTGATGGGAGTTCGGTGACACTCACGCGCTTGCTCTCTGATGCGTTTGGCGTTTTTGAATCCAGTGTGACTGTGTCCGGTGACATTGAAATCGCGCACGCCGCAGCCTTTGCGCCGGGCGAGGGCTATCTAATTTATGCGGGTACGGGTTCAATCGCTGCGTTTGTTGATGAGCACGGCGGCTTGCATCGTGCCGGTGGGCGCGGCGTGTTACTTGACGATGCGGGCGGTGGTTATTGGATTGCTCGGGAGGCGCTGCGCCACATTTGGCGAGCGGAAGACGAGCAACCTAACGCGTGGCGAGCCTCGCCGATGGCGGTGGCGCTGTTCGAGCAGTTGGGCGGCTCGCAGTGGTCAGCGTCGCGCGAGTTTTTCTACACCAAGGATCGCGGTGAGATTGGACGCTTGGCGCTCAGCGTTGCCAAGTCAGCCGAGCAAGATCCCATCGCGCTAAACATCTTGCAGCGCGCTGGCGAGGAGCTCGCGCGGTTGGCGCACTGTTTGTTGCGCCGTTTTGGTACGCGCCCTGTAGCGCTCGCGGGACGCGCGGCCGCGCTGCATCCGGTGATTGCACAGTCGATGCGCGACGCACTTCCGAGCGATATTGAATTTCGAATTTCAACCCAACCGGCGCATCATGCGGCGGCGCGAATGGCGCTGGCTCGGCCCATCGCTCAATCTCCCACCGTTCTGAGTTAGCTTGAGAAGTTGCCTATGAATCTGCGCTCTACTTTCAATCGTTTTTCTGCGTTGTTTTTCACGTTCGCGCTGCTCGGAGGTTGCGCCACCATGTCCCCCAACACAAGCTCTATCGCGATAGATCGCACGTTCACATCGAAAAGCCAAGACAGTCGGGTGCAATACATCATCGTGCACTTCACTACGATCAATCTAGAAAAATCGATCAAGGTCTTGACGGAGGGCGAAGTCAGCAGCCATTACTTGGTGGGCGATTCGCCCCCCACGGTGTATCAGTTGGTGGATGAAAATCGCCGCGCTTATCACGCGGGTCTGAGCTCATGGAAGAACGCCACGCAGCTTAACGCCAGCTCGATCGGCATTGAAATCGTAGGGCTTGGATACACCGACACATCGGAAGGCCGCGTGTGGCATGAGTTTCCCAAGCCGCAGATCGATGCGGTGATCGCGCTCATCAAAGACATCGCCAAACGCCATAACGTGTTGCCTGAGCGAATCTTGGGTCACAGCGATATTGCCCCCGGCCGAAAGAACGACCCGGGGCCGAAGTTTCCGTGGAAGCGCCTTGCGGATGAGGGCTTGATTCCGTGGCCCGATGCCGGGCGCGTTGCCGCACAGCAAGCCACCTTTGAGCGAGCGCTCCCAGATATCAAATGGTTTCAACAGAAGCTCGCTCAACACGGCTACGCGACCCCGCAAACCGGTGTGCTCGATAAAGCCACCATCGACGTAATCTCGTCGTTTCAGATGCGTTTTCGCCAAAGCCGATTTGATGGGCAGCCTGATGCAGAGTCCGCAGCGATTCTGTACGTTTTGACCACGCCAAAAAACTCGACCCCCGCCGCGCTACCGGCCGCAGAGCGCGATCATGTGCATGGTGACGCCATGGATGCAAACGGCCTCAATCGTGCGCTGAGTGCCGTGCAAAACGATCCGACCCGTACCCTTGCGAGCCTTGCTGTGGCTGCTGTGCGCGATGGGCGCGTGGTCTACGCCAATGGTTTCGGCAATCGATTCATCGGTGCGAGCCCCGCCGAGAGCAAACCCGCCAACGCCGACACGCTCTACCGAATCGCATCCATTTCAAAGCTCGTCACGACCGTCGCTGCGATGCGTTTGGTTGAAGATGGCAAGCTCGATCTGGATCGAGACATCAGTGATTATTTGGGCTACAAGCTCCGCAATCCGCACTTCCCAAATGATCCCATCACAACGCGAATGTTGATGACACACACCTCATCGCTTCGAGATGGCGGCGGTTACTACTGGGAGGCGAAGCACGCCCTGAAAGACGCCCTTGTACCCGGCGGATCGCTCTACGGTAAGGGCGACATGTGGGCAAAAAATGCCAAGCCCGGTGCTTTTTTTTCATACGCCAACTTGCCGTGGGGCGTGTTGGGTGGCGTGATGGAATCAGCCACTGGCGAGCGTTTTGATCGCTTGATGAAGAGATTGGTCTTCGCGCCGCTTGGTATTGCGGGCGGATTTAATCCGGCGGAATTCAGCGCCGCAGAGCTCGGCAATTTCGCCACACTCTACCGAAAGCGCAAAGAGGTCGCGGGGAAAGAGGTGTGGGATGCAGCAGGCCCATGGATCGTGCAGGTGGACGACTACTCAAAAGCAGCGCCCGTCTCCCGCGCGGATGAAAGTTATCGCCCCGGACACAATGGCACCGTATTCGGGCCGCAGGGCTCAGCGCGCATGTCGGCCAACGGACTCGCGACTTTGATGTTGATGTTGATCAACAACGGGCAGCACAATGGAAAGGTCTTTTTGAAACCATCCAGCCTGGCGCAGATGCAGAGCAATCAGTGGACCGCCAACGGCAAAGCGGGCGCAACGGCCAACGGTGAACAAGGCGACGAGGGCGGCAAAGATCTCTTCAACTCATGGGGCTTGGGGATGCAGCGCTTCCTCGACAAATCGGGACCTGGCAGCGGTGATCGTCTGGCTGAAGCAGGCGGATTTACCGCCGTGGGGCACCTCGGCGACGCATGGGGCTTGACCTCGGCGTTTGTGTTTAATCCCATCACCAAAACCGGCATGATTTTTTTGCATGGCGGCCCGTCGTTTGACCCCGAAACCAATCCCGGAAAATACTCGGCCATGTATCGCCATGAGGAGCTGATTTTGGATGCGCTGTACCGAGGAGCGATTGCACCAAAGGCGAAGTGATTCGGCGGTTTGTTCGCGCTTCTATCCTTACCGCGCTACCGCGCCCTCAAGTAGTGTGAGCGTTTGCTCTTCACTGTTCAAACGCGCACGAATGCCAATCGGCA
>JAAFHR010000227.1 GCA_013298455.1 Betaproteobacteria bacterium
ATCGTGCAAAGCGCGTAGCGGCCTTTGATGTGATGCAATTGATTGATCGCGGTGGTGACTAAACGCGCGCCGCTCGCGCCCAGCGGATGACCGAGTGCAATCGCGCCGCCGTTGGGGTTGACGCGTGGATCGTCGTCTTGCAAGCCTAGATCACGCGTGACTGCCAAGCCCTGCGCGGCGAAAGCTTCGTTGAGTTCGATCACGTCTATTTGCGCGAGCGTCAAGCCCGTTTGTGCGAGCAATTTCTTCGTGGCGGGCGCTGGCCCAAAACCCATGATGCGCGGCGCAAGCCCCGCGGTAGCCATGCCAACCACGCGCGCTCTTGGCGTGAGACCGCTGGATTTTGCAGCTGCTTCGCTTGCCAGCAGCAGGGCGCACGATCCGTCGTTGACACCGCTCGCATTGCCCGCGGTTACGGTACCGTCGGGTTTGACCACGCCTTTGAGCTTGGCGAGCGCTTCGAGGCTCGTTTCACGCGGATGCTCGTCTTTGCTAACGATGATCGCATCACCTTTTTTCTGCGCGATGGTGACAGGCGTAATTTCGGCATCGAAAAAGCCGCTCGCTTGCGCTTTGAGTGCGTTCAATTGCGAGCGGAGCGCCATGCGATCTTGCGCTTCGCGCTCGATGCCGAAATCGGTGGCTACGTTTTCGGCGGTTTCAGGCATTGAATCAACGCCGTACTTTTCCTTCATCAGTTTGTTGACGAAGCGCCAGCCAATTGTCGTGTCAAACACAGCGTTGTTGCGGCTAAACGCGGTGTCTGCCTTGGGCATCACAAACGGCGCGCGGCTCATGCTCTCCACGCCGCCCGCAATCATCAACTGCGCCTCGCCCGATTTGATCGCGCGCGCTGCGGTGCCAACGGCATCCATGCCAGAGCCACACAAACGGTTGATCGTCGCGCCGGGTACTTCCATTGGCAAACCTGCGAGCAGCAACGCCATACGTGCGACGTTTCGATTGTCCTCACCCGCTTGATTGGCGCAACCGTAGAGCACATCGGTGACTGCCGCCCAATCGACATTCGGGTTACGAGCCATCAGCGCCTTGAGCGGCAAAGCGCCCAAATCATCGGTGCGAATCGAAGAGAGTGCGCCGCCGTATCGGCCGAATGGCGTGCGTTGGGCGTCGCAGATAAAAGCTTGGGTCATGGTGTCGGTAAATTTTTGACGCAGATTAGCGCAGGTTGATGAATTGATTGACGCAGATTTTCAAGAGTTTTCCATCGGATTGATTGACAAAAAATCTGCGTCAATCCGCGTAAAAATCAGTGTAAATCTGCGTCAAAAAGAGCGCTTCGCTGGCACGCTTTGCCACTCACGCAGCAGCCAAGTCAAACAAACTCGTTGCTTCTAAATCAAGCACTTCGATATCGTTTTGATTAAAAAGCTGCCAGCGCCAGCAAAGGATACCGAGAGTGGGTTGCTTTTGTGAGCGCCGAGTTTCAAGAACCGTGGCGCGAAGCATCAATGAATCGTTGGGCCGCACCGGGTGCGACCACTTCAGATACGAGAGCCCCGGCGATGCAAACGACTCACTGCCGCGCAAGGCGTGATCCACGGCAAGCCGCATCGCGACGCCACAGGTTTGCCATCCGCTCGCGATCAATCCCTTGTGTCGCCCGTTTTCCGAAGCCTCGGTGTCCACGTGAAACCATTGCGGGTCATAGCGTTTCGCGAAATCGATAATCTCGGATTCGGAGACCGAGACTGGCCCCGCAGTGATGATTTGATCAACGTAAAAATCAGCAAATTTCATAGCGAGAGTTTCGCATGTTGTGCCGTCGGAACGATTCAACATCCCCGCCTCAAAGTGGGTTCGAGCGCAGGAGTCGGTTTGTTGCAGCTGGCAGCATCGACGCCTGCCGCGTGGGTTTCGCGGCGACCTAGGGTGCGCGGCAGTCGCCCAGCGACTCGATCCTGCGCGTTCGCTCGTGGCGGGGGTGCAGCGCCCGACATCGGCGTTTAACGCGCCAGCTTCGGCAACAACGCCTCACTCACACCCTCAACACCCACCAAGGCAAGCGTTGTTAGCAACGTGTTTTGCGGACCGAGCCAGGCGTTGAGTGGAGAAAACCATTCGCCCGGCGCGTGGGCGCCCTCACCGATGCCACCCCCGCCCAGAGTGAGCGCGGGAATGCCCAGCGCGATTGGCGTGTTGCTATCAGTGCTCGAAGCGGCGGTGAAGGGCTCTTTCACGCCGAGTGCCATGGTTGATCGCAGCCCCACGAGTGTCATCACGCTGCTGTTGGATTGCGAGCCAGCGGGTCGATCGCCGACCAGTTTGATTTCGGCTTTCACGCGACCCGGCTGCTTCCAACGGGCGTTTTCTTCGTCGGCTGCGGCGCGGGCGATGGCGAGCATTTTCTCTTCGAGCTTGGCGAGTTCTGCGGCGCTATTGGAGCGCATATCGAGCCCGATTTCGGCGTCGGCCGCAATGGCGTTGACCGACGTGCCGCCTTTGACCGTGCCCACGGTGAACGTGGTTTTCGGATTCAATGGTGTTTCTACATCGGCCATTTTCGCAATCGCCCGACCCATCGCATGCGTGGCGCTCGGCATGCCAAACGCACTAAAACTGTGACCGCCCGGCCCGACGTAGGCGATCTTGAAACGACGACTGCCCGTGGCTGCATTGATCACTCGCGAAATGCTCAGCCCATCAATCGAGATGAAGCCATCGATGTTTTTGTGATCCCGAAACAACGCTTTCACACCGCGCAAATCGCCGAGTTCTTCCTCGCCCACCGTCGCCACGAACCACACATCGCCAAGCGTTTTCATCTGCGAACTTTGCATGATGCGCATCACTGAGAGCAGCGCAGCCAAACCACGGTTGTCATCGTAAATCCCCGGCGCGTAGTAGCGCTCGCCCTGCTTCTTCACTTTGACATCCGTGCCCTCGGGAAACACCGTATCAAGATGCGCCGACACAACGAGCGTTGGCCCGTTGCCCGAGCCTTTGCGAATCGCGATCACATTGCCCTCAGCATCAATTCGCGAATCGGCAAAGCCCAACGCCCGCACGCGCTTCAAAAATTCTGCCGCCTTCACCGCCTCTTTAAACGGCGGCGCAGGAATCTCCGTCAACTCAATCTGCTCACGAAGCGTGCGCTCATCATCGGCTTCAATCGCAGCAAGCGCCGCTCTGATCGACGGCGCAGCGACCAAGCGTTGGAAGGTTTGTTCAACGGCGGCGCTGATGGCGGGCGCGGGGGTTTGTGCAAACGTTGCGCTTGCAAAGAGAAGCGCGGCCGAGATGGCAAGGCGCGATAGATGTTTCATGTTGGATGTCCGGCTTAGGTGATGCTTAAGCTTAGCGGGGACGGCTGCCGAAAGAGCGAAGCGTGTCGATCGTAGGATGGTTTGTCAGCGACCCGAATTGACGTCGACCGATTCGATTCGATGCGACGCAACGTGCACCGCTTAGTGCGTCGCCGCGTATTGAACGCTCAGTCGCTCTTGCCAAACTTGAGCGTGGGGACTCGATAAACTCTTCGAAGTCTTTGCTCGGCAGGGGCAATGCCTCAATCACGGGGCGACGCAATTCCTCAACCGCGGCAATTCGCTCAGCCATCGGGCGCAACAACTAATGCGCTAAATCGCGAGCGTCATTGTTTGCTTCACGCAGCGTGGTTTTGCGAACGACTTTTGCGATACCCGTATTGCTCTGACTGTCACACGAGTTTGATGATGCCAGCCTTCGTGTTCGATGCGAACTCGGCTAGCTCAGCCGCTGATGCCTTTAATCGCGCCGCCAATTCCACGTTCGTGCAGTTCCCCAGCTCAACCATGATGAGTTTCGGCGGCGAGCCGTTGCGTTGAGCGATTGCAAGAAAGTCGTCGTCTTTGGTGATGATCGTAAAGTCGTTTGCCTTGGCGTAGTCCCAGATTTGGGGATCGGGTGTGCGCAGCATGTCCACGGCAGAGACGTGTATCGAGCCGGGGAAATCGCCTTGCAACAACGGCACAAGTCGTCGCGACAGATTCTCGTCAAGTAGGAGCTTCATACGAAGGCACGTCAGCCGAGGTCAGGCTGCCTTCAGGCTCACAATCCTATTTTGGCTTTGCGCCGCGTAGGCGAGGCACGCGTAAATGTCGTCCTCCGTCAGCTCGGGGTAGTCGGACAAGATTTCCCCATGCGTCATGCCCGACGCAAGCCAACCAAGCACGTCTGACACGGTCAAGCGCATGCCGCGAATCGTGGGCTTACCAGAGCGAATGAGCGGGTTGACAGTGATGCGGTCTTGAAAGTCCATAGCGTGATTTTAGTCCTGTAAGCGGGAAAAGTGTGAAAACCACCGCCGCCAGACACGCGATGGAGTGGCGCTTTCAGGTAGATGCAATGCCAGACTAGCCATTTCATTTAGCGTTCAGGGCAATGGCAGTTTCAAACAAATCGACAAACGAACCAATACGCAGGTTCGCCGCGACCCACCTGCGCAACCACGAGTTGTTTACAAAGAAAGCTTCTCAAGCTCAACGATCAACGCAGGAACATCCGTTTGGATAATGCTCCACAACGTGTCGTTATCAAGCCCGAGGTAGCCATGAATCACTCGGTTTCGCGTTGCGATGATTTGCCGCCACGGGATCTGTGGCATGGTCGAGCGAATCGATTCGGGGATGTTGCTCGCCGCTTCACCAATGAGCTCAAGATTGCGCAGCGTCGCGTCGTAGTTCAAACCGCTCGCCACGAAACGCTCATGATCGAATCCGTCTGTGTATTGAATGACCCGCTCCGCAAATTGAAGCATGTCCTCAACGTAGAGCCGCCACTCGCGCTCAGACACGAATTCGATCTCGCTCGACATAAGCGCGCAATTCTGATCGAAGCGCCTTCTCAGTGACCAAATCCACGGGCATGCCGAGCGCGTCTTCAATCGCGAACTGAACGCCGAAGTAACGCGACGATGTTGCGGGCGCGTCGAAGTGGACGAGCACATCAATATCGCTCCCCTCGCGAAGCTCGTCACGCGCAGCAGAACCAAAAAGCGCAAGCTCGCTCACACCAAACTGTTTTTGCAGTTGTGGCTTGAGTGTTGCCAACACAGAGAGCGCTTGTTCACGGTTCATAGGCGAACTATATCAATGACACCTCGCAGCGGCCAGCACCCGAGCCAGACGCCCAATGAAATGGCGTTTTCAGGCCGATGCATCGTCGCAATGCCTATTGCATTGGGCGTTCAGGGCAACGGCATTTTCGGGTTGGGCGAAACGTAGGGTGGATACCCGAAGGGGTTCCGCCGAAAGGGTGGACTTAAGCGGCGTGGCGCAAAGGCGCGCTCAAACTTCGCTTGCTAATCGCGAGCACTTCGATGCCGACCAGATGTCCGTCCGCGTCGTAATCACCCATGACACCTGGCTCAATTTCTCTCGTGACCACAATCGACGCACCAGAAATTTCAAAGTACGCCGCGTCTGCAACAGGATCGAATTCGAGTTTCATAATTCGGCGAGCCTCATTCAGCGATTACACCGCCACCGCGTGCAGCGAAACATGCAACCGCTTACCCAACAGCGCTGCGGCCTTCATCAACGTACTCAGCGTGATCGATTCGTTCGTCGGATCGAGAATTCGATCGACTTGTGAGCGGCTCGTTTCCAAGCGACGCGCCAATTCGGTTTTGGTCATGGGCGTTTGCTCCAGCGCTTGTTGAAGTTCCATCGCGATGACGCGTTTGATCGCAATCGCTTCGATCTCTTGGAGCAAACAGTCTTCTGCGAAGAAATCATCAACACTTGAACCAATATGCGGATTCTTTTTTGCGGATTTCATTTCACCGTCCTCTCATTCGTTTAAGTCGTTGCTTCGCAATGTCTAGTTCGCTGCTCGGCGTCTT
>JAAFHR010000228.1 GCA_013298455.1 Betaproteobacteria bacterium
TGAGCCTGAACATGTTCGAAACAACGCCAATAAATCAATTACTTACGCCAACCACTGAAAACGGGAACGCGAAAAACGACTCGCTTCAGCTGTCTCTCCTATGAGAAACGTTGGGACACTACTGAAGCTACCTAGAATTTAAATCGCGCCATCGTCGTCTCAAAGAAAACTCGAACCGCTGGCTGGCCCGTTACAGGATCTAGCTGATCGCTTACTTTGCGCGCGGACGCCACGATCTGATCGCTAGAGCGTATTTCGATTCGTACTGTTCCTACGTTAGTCGATACGAAGCCAGCCAGTGGGCACGCACGGATGGGGCAATCCGGTCCGGATCGTGGAAGCGGTGCATTGAGGTTCGGGACGAAAAGCTCATCGAGTACCGCCTCAATGACTGAGGGCGAAACCCGACGGCTGCTGTGAATCACAAACCACCGAGCGCCGCCACCGTTGTCAAACAGATTCCACGTGCCAACGAGTGCGCCGCGATTCGCAGGCAGGAGATCGGGCGATGAGAGGTTATGGGTCAACGCCATGATCGATGCGGCATTTGGCTGCTCAAACCACATGCCGCTCAGGTCGCTCTGTAGTCCTACGCCATCCGCGCTGCTCGTCACCAGCGACCAGTTGCCGATAGTGCGGCCATCATTTGTGGCCACGTTAACGGCCAATTTGCCGACTTTGGCGGGCGTGTACTTCACTTCAATGGCAAACGGCGTCACGGCCTGCGTGCACGGCGCAACGGTGAAGATCACGTTCACTATGACGTTAAGCATGGTTGGATCGGCTGTGGGAGACGCCAAGACCGTTGCAGTATTGGGCGCACAGCCATTGGGCCACAACCCGTCGATCCGAAGCGTTCGCTCAACACCGGGACGCGCGAACTGAGGGCTCGCCGTCAGCTTCGCATCAAATGCAAACTCAGCGGCGGTACTCTGCGCCGCAAAGAGCATCCACAGCGCACTAAAAATACTAAAGGAGAACAGCTTGATTTGTCGCATATCGTTTGGAACCTTTCACTCAAAAGCAACGAAAGAATGTAAGTTGCAGGAGCGAATAATGAACTAACGAATTCAAATCACAACTGAGTTCTCGTTGGCTCCAGACTTACTTAAACTAATTCATATGGCGAAAAACATACCTCCCCTCCATGCGCTTCGCGCCTTCGAGGCAGCATCAAGGCTCGGCGGATTCGTTCGCGCAGCCGAAGAGCTTCACGTGACACCGGCGGCAGTCAGCCATCAAATCAAGCAGCTTGAACACTGGTTGGGGATGAGCTTGTTTGCTAGAGGCGCCCGCGGCGTCTCGTTGACGACGCCAGGATTAGAGTACGCATCGCGAATTCGTGATGCGTTTGACAAGCTACTGCTGACGACACGAGCCGTGCGCGCCAATCAGTCACGCAGCATGATCACGATTCGCGCACAGTTTTCGGTCGCAAGTATGTGGCTAATGCCGCGACTGGCGGATTTGTTGCAGTTGCGCCCTGACATAGACGTGAAAGTCATTGCGCAACAGGGCGAACGGGCGTTTGATAGCACTAGTGCGGATCTGACAATCTACCACGAGCGCCCAAGCGCAGATGGCTTCGTGCAAACGCCGCTTTTGAGCGGTCAGTTTTCGGTGTATTCGGCACCGGCATTACTCGCACGAATGCCGGTGACCCACGCCCGCGAATTGCTGTCGTGCCCGCTCGTCCACTTTGCGTTTGAGGATCGCGCTTGGAAGTTTCCCACCTTTGAAGCATGGTTTGAACGCGCTGGCGTCAGCGCCCCCCCGCTATTGCCCGGCTACCGATTCAATTCAATGCATCTCGTGGCTTCGGCCTGCGCACGCGGTCTCGGTTTCGCGCTATTGCATGAGCAGTTTTGTTCAGAGCAAATTCGCGCTGGCAATCTCGTAAAAATCCCGGGGCCAACGATGCCATCAGGCGAGCGATTTGAAGTGGTTTCAAAGAAACGGATATCAGAAGACGTTCGCTATGTTCGCGATTGGCTTATCGCGCAAGGCGATTTGTAGCGCGGCGTTCGGTCACGCCCTATTCCTCTTGACCACCCGCGCCCAATCGTGGCATCGATTCGCCGTGTTCAATATGGCGCTGCCATGCGTTCCTTGCGTGGCTGGCTCGACTGAAGCTCGCTTCGATCTGTTCGATGTCACGGGCTTCGCCGCCAGCGAGCCATTGATCGAATGCGTCAAGCCGTGCACGGTAATCCGCAAGCTGCTGCCGCAGTGCCACACGATTGGCGGCAGAAATGTCGCGCCACATTTCGGGCGAACCGGCAGCGATTCGCGTGAAATCGCGAAAGCCGCTCGCTGCGAACTTAAAGTAGTCGTCTGCGCTCGGCGATGCAGCGAGCATGTCGACCAAGGCGAATGCGAGCAAATGCGGCAGGTGACTCACCGCAGCAAACACATCATCATGCGCTTTGGCCGTCATCGGAAAAACATTTGCGCCTGCGGCGGTCCACATGTCACTCACGCGATTCACTGCTTCCGGGTCAACGCTGTCGTGACGACAAATCACCACTTTTCGATCACGGTAGAGCGTGGGAAACGCAGCGCTCGCGCCGGTTTTTTCGGTACCGGCAATGGGATGCGCTGGCACGAACGCACCCACTCGGTCTCCCAAGTTGCTCTGCGCTGCTGCCAGCACGTCTTGCTTCGTACTGCCGCCATCGGTGATGATGCTCGCCGCGCCCAAGTGAGGTTTGAGCGCGCCGAAAATCGTGCCCATTTGCGCAACTGGCGTCGCTACGAAAATCACGTCTGCCTTTGCCGCAACTTCGATAGAAACAACGTCATCAATGATGCCGAGTTTCAGCGCTTCATCTAAGTTGGCGCGGCTTCGCCCGACGCCAACGACGCGCCCCACCGAGCCGCTGGCTTTGAGCGCCAGCGACAAAGAGCCACCGATCAGTCCCACGCCAATGATGGCGAGCGTGTTGATGCGAGCCATAAATCAGAGCACGGCGGCGGGGTACGAGCCCACGATCTTGAAGTAGCTCGCCTGCGCCTTCACGTCGGTGAGTGCGCTCGCTACCTTCGGGTCGCTCACATGGCCTTCGATATCGAGGAAAAAGTAGTATTCCCAGAGCCGATCCGGCGACGGCCGTGATTCAAAATGCGTCATCGACACGTTGTGGCGTTTCAGTGGTTCGATCAGATCAACCAAGGCACCAGGGCGGTTTTGCGCTGCCAGAATCAAACTCGTTTTATCGCGCCCCGATGCATTGACATCTTGCCGACCGAGCACCCAAAAACGCGTGGTATTGTTCGGCGAATCTTCGATGTTTCGAAACAGAATCGGCACGTTGTAGCGCGTTGCAGCGAGCTCGCCCGCGATGGCGGCACTGCCCGGTGTGATTGAGGCGAGCCGGGCGGCTTCGGCGTTGCTCGCCACTGGAATTCGCTCCGCGTGAACCAAGTGTTGCCCAAGCCAACCGGCGGTTTGCGCCAGCGATTGTGAATGCGAATACACCTTAGTAATCGCGGCGAGTTCTCGCTCCACGCTCATCAAGTTTTGCTGGACGCGGAAATCGATTTCGGCACACACTTTCAGCGGTGATGAGATCGAAAGATCCAGTGTGCGTCCCACAAATCCTTCAGTTGAATTCACCACCGGAACGACCGCGTAGTCAGCGGTTTTCGCTTCAACTTGACGAAACGCTTCGTCAATCGTTGGACAGGGCTCAAAGGTGGGCGCTGTGCCGAAATGCTTCGATGCAGCGGCATGACTAAACGTACCCTCAGGCCCTAAAAACGCGATTACCAACGGCTGCTCGAGGGCCATACAGTTACTGATGACCTCGCGAAAAATTCGAGCGATGGAATCGTTAGAGAGCGGTCCGGCGTTGGTGGCTTGCAATCGTCGGAGGATTGATGCCTCGCGCTCAGGTCGATAGAGCGGCGAGCCGGGTTCCTTGACGTGTCCGACTTGGCGTGCGATGGCGGCGCGCTCGCTAATGAGCTTTAACAATTGCTCATCGATGGTGTCAATTTTTTGGCGGAGCGTGGAGAGATCAGGCATGGTGAACGATCAAAAACTTGCTTCAAATTCTCGCATGGCAGCAACCAGCGCTTCGACACCCGCAATGGGCATCGCGTTGTAGATCGATGCGCGCATGCCGCCGCGCACCCGATGCCCTTTGAGCGACATCAAGCCACGCACTTCGCAGAACGCAACGAATTTCGCGTCGGTTTCCACATTGCCGGAATCAAACACCACGTTCATCCTCGAACGATCTGCCTTGGAAACCGGCGCCGTGAATAGCGCGCTTGTATCAATCGCGTCGTAGAGCATCGATGAGCGAGCCGTCGCGCGGCGCTCCATCTCGGCCAAGCCGCCTTGCGCTTTGATCCATTTGAGCGTGAGTGCGGTGACGTAGATCGCGAACACGGGCGGTGTGTTGAAGAGCGATTTGTTGGCCGCCATGTGTTTGTAGTGAAACACCGATGCGATGGAGTTCGGGGCGCGATCAAGCAAATCATCGCGAACGATCACCATCGTCACGCCCGCGGGCCCCACATTTTTTTGCGCCCCTGCGTAGATGAGTCCACACGCCGAGACGTCCATCGGACGCGACAAAAAATGTGACGACGCATCAACGATCAGCGGTGAATTGAGCCCCGTGGGTAGATGATGAATCTCGTTACCGTACACCGTTTCATTCGAACAAACGTAGGTGTAACTGGGTGAAGCTGAGCGCGTCCAATCGCGCTGATTCGGTATCTGCTTGTAGCCGCCAGACTCGCCGCTGGCGATCAGGTGTGTCGAACCAAACTTTTGCGCTTCTTCGAAAGCACTTTTCGACCAACCGCCTGAAACGAGGTAGTCCGCCGTTTCGCCAGCGCGCAGCAAATTCATAGGCACCATCGCAAATTGACCCCACGCGCCACCCTGCATGAAGAGCACACGATAGTTCTGGGGAATGGCCAGCAAATCACGAAGGTCTTGCTCAGCCTCGGCGATCAGTGCCTCAAACGCTTTGCCGCGATGCGACACCTCCATGATGCTCGCGCCTTGGCCGACGCCCTTCCACTTCCACTCGGGAAGGTCATCGCGAATCTGTTGCAAGACTTCCGGCGGCAGCATGGCCGGGCCGGGTGAAAAGTTGTACGGGAGGGTCATCAGCGACGGGACAAGAGCGCATCGGGGCGATGCAACGGGTTCTATTGTCTCTGATTGCTCGGGTGTCGCGGCGAGCCTCTCCTACGTCGAACAGTGTAGGAGCGGCTTGCCGCGAATGAATGGCGCATTGGCCAGGACTCGGCCTTCTCACGGAAGCGGTCGCGGTGGAACCGCTCCTACAGATCAAGCGGTAGGAGCGGTTCCACCGCGAAAAACCGTCTTTAACGCTGCGGTAAGCGCATCACGAACATTCGCGGCAAGCCGCTCCTACAAACGCCGATGATTGGCTTAAGCCGCGAGTGCAATGGGGCGCAGCACGATGCTCGACACCGATACTGATGCGTCGTCGCTCAACGTGGACTCGTCGCTCGCTCCGTCGCCAGTCGACACGACACGCGGTTTAGTGGCAACTAATTGTGCGACTGGCACACCGTTTCGCGCGATCACAACTTCCTCGCCCTTCTCTACGGCAAAGAGTAGCTGTGACAACTGTGATTTCGCTTGATGAACATTGAACTGCATGATTTAGCTCGCTTTCAGAATGAATTTCAACGGCACTGCCCTCGATGCAAACTCGCCTATTGGCTCGTTCCACCAAACATCATTTCCATTTCTTTTCGTACCTTGAACGCGTCCGTCGTCACGTCCATTTCCACATCGTCCCAACACAAACTCTGACCTTGCGCGACAGCACGCTTGAGC
>JAAFHR010000229.1 GCA_013298455.1 Betaproteobacteria bacterium
AAAAACCGAGCTGCTGGTACAGCGCTTTTTGACGCTGCTTGCAAACGTCGACCAACCGCAAGCCGTGCTCGCCATTACGTTCACGAATAAAGCCGCCGCTGAGATGCGCGAACGGGTGCTGGCGGCGCTCAATGATGCAGCAGCGCTGCCGGAGCCCGCTCAATCGCCGGATCGAGAGCGGTGGCGCCTAGGACGAGCGGTGTTAGCGCGTGATCAGCAACGCGATTGGAAGCTCCTCGCTCGCCCTGAGCAGCTCAACGTTCACACCTTTGATGCGTTTGCTCGGCGCGTCTCGCAACTCGCCCCGATGACTGCCGAATCTCGGAGTGTTTCTGCGCTGATTGATGATCCGCTACCGGTGTACGAAGAGGCCGCTCGGCTCGCGCTGTTTGATTCGCAGAGCCCTGATGCGACTGCACTACTTCGGGCGGCCGATAATCGAGCCGACGCGGTCGTCGACCTGATCGCAGGGCTACTCGGTCGGCGAGCGCAGTGGTTGCCGCATCTCGTCGACACATCCCCCGAGACGCTCCGCTACCTGCGCACCGCCATTGAAGCCGCCATCCTAGATGCGCTGCGGCCGCTCGCCGCGCTTTGGTCTGCGCGTCATCACCACGAAGCGCTTCGCTTGGCGCGGTTTGCGGTGGATCATCTTGAGGCGGGCTTGCTGCGAGACGCGCTACAAACGTTTGTTCGTGATGCCGACGACATCGCCGCGATGGGCACGCAGATGGAAGCGATCAGCCATTGGCGAGCATTGGCCGAATGGGTAACGACTAAGGCCGACAGGGCGATCCGTAAATCCGTCAACAAAACTCTGGGGTTTCCGGCAGCGCCCAAAGGCAGCAGCGCTCAAGCGGCAGAGTATGCAGCGATGAAGTCGGAGATGACGACGTGGTTAGTTGAGCTCGCTGGGCTGCGATGTGCTTCGTCGGGGGCGTCGTTTGCCGACTTATTGACGACCGCGAGCGTGCTCCCCGATGCGGCGGCCATTGATCGGCATGAGCCGATGTTTCGGGCGACGATGGGCGTTTTGAAGCTGGCCGCCGCAGAGCTCTCGTTGATTGAATCGATGCGTTGTGTGACCGATTTTTCGGGCATTTCGATGGCCGCGCAATATGCGCTGGAGCGATGGCCGAACGAAGTGGGGCAGCGGATTGACGCACAGATTCAACATGTGCTGGTCGATGAATTCCAAGACACCAGCCCCGCGCAGTCATCGATGATTCGCTCGCTCACGGCGGAGTGGAGTGACGGAGACGGCCGAACGCTTTTTCTCGTGGGCGATCCGATGCAATCGATTTACGGTTTTCGCGACGCTGACGTTGGGCTCTTTTTGGAAGCATGGGATCGCGGCTTTCCATCGATCAAGCTCAATCGCCTGAGCCTCACCGCAAATTACCGCTCGCGCCCTGAGCTCGTGCATTGGGTAAACGACGCTGTGGCGCAGCGCTTCGGCACACAATCCGCGCTAGTCGGGCGCTCCATTGAATTCAACGCGGCTACAGCCACTCGCGCATCAAACACCGCCGCTGGGTCGTTGATTCATTTGGCGGATGACGCCGAGACAGAGGCCACTTGGATCGTTGAGCAAATAGAAGCACGCCAGCACGAAAACGCCGCGCTCCGAATCGCGATCATCGTACGCAGCAAAGCCCACGCAGCGGAAGTGCTTCGCGTATTGATTGAGCGAAACATTGCGTTTGTGGCGCAGGAGTTTTCGAAATGGGATCAGCGTCCGCTCATTCGTGATTTGATGTCGCTCACCTATGTGCTAACGCAGCCCGCTGACCATTTATCGTGGTTCGCGTGGTTACGATCACCGATGCTCGGCCTGACCCTGCAAAGTATTTCAGCGCTTGCTGCTGCCGCTGGCAAACGCGCGATGGATGAGACCATTCGTTCGTCAATCACGCTGCTCGCCGATGCCTTTGAGCAGCAGCGATTGCAGATAGCGATCACGGCCTACGACAACGAGCGCAGCCGCGAAGGCATCGTGTCGCTCGCTGATCGTGTGCACTCGCTGTGGCTTGCTTGCGGTGGCGCGCAGATCGTGCAGAGCGATGGCGAGCGAGACGAAGTCGCGGCGTATTTGTTGCTGCTTGATGAACTAGCGCCGAACGGGCTTTTGCCGCCTCGCGCAGAGTTTGAAGCGCGAATTGAACGTGAATCGATGAGCTTTGATCAGGCCGGTGCACTGCCGCCCGTTGATGTGCTCACTATTCACAAGGCCAAGGGTTTGGAATGGGACGTGGTCTTCGTTCCCGGTGCGGATCGAGTGGGTCGACATACTGAGGGCGAGCTGCTGGCGTGGCAGTTCATCCGAAGCAATGATCGAGTGAGTTTGATCGCTGCTGCACGGGAAACCCGACGAAAGTCAGAAACGCCGTCAGTGTTTCAGTTTGTGCAAGCGCGCCGAGCGGCAGAGAGCGACGAAGAGCTGAAACGCTTGCTCTATGTGGCGGCCACACGGGCTCGTGAACGACTCTACTTTTCGGGCGTGAACGGTGGTAAACGGCCGCGTAGCAAGTCAATCGCTGCGTTGCTGCCTTGGCCTGTTGCCGATCGTGACGCTGAGGCCGTGGACGCTGCGGACGAAAGCGCGTTGGCCGCGAGACCGATCAAATCGATGGCGCAGAGCCTTTGGCGAATTGACCCGCGCGCCGCAGAGAACGCTGCAAACGCGAGACAGGCGCTATCCCAAGCGAAGCAAGCGGTATCGCGTCGGCCCGTTGCGTTGACGACGCCAAGGTCTGCGAGCGGTGATGATTTTGTTCCGGTCGAGTCTGTAGACCCGTTCGATACCGATGCGCTAAACGCGACTGCGTTTGGTATCGTCGGTCATCGCTTGCTGGAAGGCCTAGGGCGCGGGATTGCGCTGTCTCCCACGGCGCCATTGTTACGACGCGCCCTATCAGACGCCGGCGCCGCCGAGGCGGCTTTGCCTCAACTGGTGGAGCGGCTGCAGCGCGCCGTGTCGATGTGGAAGACGAGCGAGCACGTTGCGTTTTTATTTGCCGACTCACATGTGGAGAGCGCCTCAGAGCTACCAATCATCGTGGCGCAGACGGGCGGTGCGCAGCGACTGCGCATTGATCGAACCATGCTCACCGCATCGGGCGAGCGCTGGATTGTTGACTACAAATTCAGCGCGCCGCATGAAAATGCAGATCAAGACGTTTGGATTTCG
The DNA here is from genome assembly GCA_013298455.1 of Betaproteobacteria bacterium. Lineage (GTDB taxonomy): Bacteria > Pseudomonadota > Gammaproteobacteria > Burkholderiales > Casimicrobiaceae > Casimicrobium. Next base: position 3,191 of record JAAFHR010000229.1, read on the forward strand.
CAGCAACGCGAACTACACAGCCCGCAGCTCAATTCGTATCGAAACGCATTCGCCGCCCTCGATCAAACCGAGCGAGGCGTGCCGATCGTGCTCGCGCTTTACTTTCCGCTGATTGACGTCTTGGTAACACTCAACGCGGATCAATCGCCTCGATAGTTTTTCCAAGCATTCATGCCTTGGCGCATGAATTTCACGTGCTTCTCCCAAGCAGTGCAGCGTCGACAAATGAAAACGTGCACGCGGATCACCGCGCGTTCACTCAGTTTGAGCGTGCGATCTTCGCGCTCTGAGATGAGCGCCGCAATCTCTCGACAGGTTCGAAGTGCTTTCATCGAGCGCTCCCATCCACGGCGTCACGCCCCTCGTTGTTAAACCATTTGAACTGTAAACACTCGCGCAGACGAAGTCGGGCGCGGTGCAATAGCACCCATACGTTGGACGGACTGAGTTTCAGTTCCTTACAAATCTCGTCCGTGCTGAACTCCATCCACTCGCGCATCAAAAACACGCGTCCCATCGTTGCGGGTAATTCTTGAATGCAGATGTCCATCACTTCCAAAAACTGTTTCGACTGAAGTGTGGTTTCCGGGCTCGGCCATTGATTGGCATCGCCTTCGAAATGGCCGTCGGGCTTGAAGAGCAGGTCTTCGAGCTCGGCGTCCTCGTCGGTGTTGAGTGATGAGGCGACTTCGCGCTTATGGGCGCGCAGACAGTCGATGATTTTGAATTTCAAAATCCCCACCAGCCACGTGTTGAGGCTTGAGCGACCTGCAAAGCTGTCAGGTTTTTCGAGGGCGGCGAGCATCGTTTCTGCAACGACATCTTCCGCCCACGCATCATTTCGCAGCTGCAGTCGCGCAAAGCGAAGTAAGTAATTTCGCGCAGCGGCTACGTTGTCTTGGAAGCTGGTTTCGTTGAGCATGCCAATCGCAGGCAAAAAATTAGCGCTGACCAGCGCTTAGGCTGTGAGCATAGCAATTTCGAAAATGCGAAGCGTCGTGGCGCTTGGCGATGTAAGGAAGCTCGGGGAAAGCCGCACCAAGCTATGCGTATGACATGACTCTGTTTGTCGTTCGTGCGCTAATCCGATTCACCGCTAAGGATGTCACCATGAGCCGATTGCTATCCGACGTTGCCTTGGCTTGCTGTGCTGCGACGCTCGTTGCATGGCAGCCGCTTGCCTTCGCCCAATCTCCCTCATCAGCGAAAAACGCCACGTGCAGCGCGCAGAGCGGCGCGACAAAGCCCACGATTGTCGAGCTCTACACGTCTGAAGGTTGTGATAGCTGCCCGCCCGCTGATCGTTGGATGTCGTCGCTGGTGGCTTCGACGTCCGGCACGCCCGTGATCGCGATGTCGTTTCACGTCGACTACTGGGACTACATCGGTTGGAAGGATGAATTTGCCCGCAAGGAATTCGGCGTGCGGCATGCGGCGCTCGTCCGTGCAAGCCGAGCCACAGGCGTTTACACGCCGCAACTCTTCGTGGACGGGCGCGAAGATCGCGCTTGGACGGTCGGACGAAAACCCGAGCCGGCGTCTGCGGCGACGAAGATCGCGCTCGCCATCACGGGCGAGTGGCGGAGCGAAACCTTGAGTTTTCAAGGGCGCATCAAACCCGCTGTGCCGGGCGCGGCGATGGACGAGGCGCTAAAAATTCGTTACGTGTTCACCGAAAACGGGATCGAAACGCGAGTCAAGGCCGGAGAAAACAAGGGCGTTACGCTCAAGCACGACGCCCTCGTGCGCGATCACGGCTATGCGGCAGTGTCACCCGATGGCGCATTCAGCGCCGCGTTGTCACTCAAGGACAAACCGCGCCGCAGCCAATCCACATTGCACGTCATCGCCGAGCGCCCCAACGGCGAGGCTGTGGCGGCGGCTTCGGTCCGCTGCGAGTAGTCATCGAGACAACGCTCTAGCCGCACGTCTTGCTTTGCATGAAGTCGGCGCCCGTGTGATCCTGAATGAAGTTCCAAGAATTTAGGTGACTCCCGAACGACTTGTGTCGCTGCTAGCCATTGCGAGCTACTAATAACTTTTTTCGCTAAACTCACCTTTTATATGGGCTAAGCGAAATAAACTTTGCTATTCGAAAATAGGCGTTTCGTGACTCGACGCTATAATTTTGTTGGCGTTTAGGCAAACAGCTGGTTTTGAATGATGCCGCCACATTGTGCGTTTGCAGCCAACGGCGGCGGCGCTCGCCACCTAGAATCTTCGGTTTCGACCAGCGTGCATCGATTGCGCCGTCCTGTTCATGATTGATCTCCGCCCCGGCGCTCCGAGCCTCGCTCGCGATTTGCATCCCCACCGATTTAGTGCGCGACCGACCGCCGTCTCGTTGGGCAATTTTGACGGCGTGCATCGCGGCCATCAGGCGATGCTCGAAGTGGTTTGCCAAGCGGCCCGTCAGCGCCAGTTGAAGCCGACCGCGCTGAGTTTTGCGCCAGCGCCCGGGCAATTTTTCGCTAAACGAGCAGGCAAAACGCCGCCCGCTCGTCTGCAGCGGCTGCGCGACAAACTCGCTTGTATTTGGGCCATTGGTATCGAACACATCCAGTTGCTTCGCTTCAACGAGGCGCTCGCGTCGATGTCGCCCGACGTCTTTTGCGACGAGGTGTTGCGTGATGGCT
>JAAFHR010000023.1 GCA_013298455.1 Betaproteobacteria bacterium
GTTTACGCGGCAGAATGCACCTGCCCAGTGGGCTTCAACTGCAAGCATGCGGCGGGCTTGGCGTATTTGTGGACGACCAAGCAGCCGCAGAAGGGCGGAAACCTGACGCTTGCTGATGCTGAACCGGTGGGCGATGCAGACGATTTGCCAGCGATGGCAGCGGGCGGCCCTGATGCGCCCGAGCAGCGATTTGCGACTTCCACGATCACGGAATCAACGCTATTTACGGGAGCGCTGCCGACCCCCGTCAAACAATGGCTGCAAGACTTGTACGGCGCGATTCCGGTAGATGATGCAACGCCCGCAAAAAATACTGAGCGCCCCGAAAACTTGGTGTATTTCATCTTGCCTGATGGCAAGCTCTCCGCCGCCCGTGCCAAGCGCCATAAAAAAACCGATGAGTTGCTGCCAACGGGCACGCTGCCGTCACTGAGCTGGGCGCACAATTCAACGGCGAAACCGGGCTACGTGGGCGATCAAGATGAGCCGATCCTTCGGCTGATTGCCGCTGCCGTGGGGCCGTATCGCGCGGAGCCGACACTTGAGCTCACGGGCTCGATGGGTGAAACGATTTTGCAGATGGCGCTGGCCACGGGTCGATTGTGGCCGTCGCCTGCGGGCTACGAGCCAAGCGCTCGTGTGGCAGCGGATCGTGTGAGGGACGTGGAAGCGCTGGGCGAGCCGTTTCGAGAGGGCTCGCAGGTGAACGGGGTGATCGCATGGCGACACATTGCCGCCACCAAAAAACATCCCGCAATGACCGCGCCCACGATCCTCACCGATGGCGCGGCGAGCGAATCTGCGGACAGCGCGTGCGTGCTCGCGTTGTCACCCCCACGGTTGGTTGACTTTCAAAAGCGCACGATCAGCGCGGTGAATGTCAACACCAGCGCCACGTCGCTCAAGAAAATACTTTCACTGCCGCCGATTGCCGATGATGACGCTAGCAGTTGGGCGTTTGTCGCTGAGGCGATTGACGCGCTGCCAGATGCTGAGACGATTGCGCTGTGCCCGCCGATTGAGCGCTTGATTGAGCGTATCGCCGAGCCGCGTCCGATCCTGAAATTCGCACTTTTCGAATTCGCGATGCCCTCGGGTTGGGGCTCGGGAACGATTGTGTTTCCGGGGGTGCAGATGCTGTTTGCGTATCCCAATCGCTCCGCTGTGCCGTTTGATCCGCGCGGTTGGGATGCCGCGATTGAAGAAGAGCGCAGCGGCGCTCGCTTGATTGCGCAGCGGCTCCGAAATGTTCGCGCGGAGCAACGTGCCGAGATGCGAGTGCCGCGTCTGCTCGTGCCCGCGATTCGGGTTGAACGGCAGATGAGCTACCTGTCGGGGGCTCGGTTTCCGATTGCATCGCTCTTTGCGCTGCCGCAGCATGATTGGGCGCGCGATGGGGCGTCAGTATTGGCTGACGCGCAGGCTGCGGGATTTGCCATTGAAATTGAAGCCGGTTTTCCGATCTCGATGGAAGACATTCCAGAGCCCGCCTTGGAGCTTTCACCGGGCAACGAAAACGGCTGGTTTCGATTGTCGCTCGGGGTATCGATTGAGGGTGAACGAATCGATTTGGCACCGGCGTTTGCGAAGCTGATTGCTGCGCAAAAAGATCCATTACTGTGGCTTGAAAAAATTGAATCGCAAGATCAATTGCTGTTATCGGCGGTATCGGCAGACAACGCGAAAAAGACATTCGTCGTTCGGATGAAGGGCGACCGGGTCGCGGCGATTTTGCGCCCTGTATTTGATTGGTTTCAGGGCGGCGGTGTTCCGCAAATTAGCGCGCTGCAAGCGGCGCTTTCTGCCGATTTGCCCGAAGCGACGGTGGTGTATTTGGGGCGCGACAATCCCGCGTGGATCGGCCTGCGAGACAAGCTGGCTCAGGGCGCGGAGCTAGCGCCCGTTGCGCCTGCCAAAGGGTTTTCGGCACAGCTGCGCGGCTATCAGCAGCATGGTCTGGCGTGGCTCACGCACATGCAGCAGCTCGGCATGGGCGGCGTACTCGCCGACGACATGGGGCTCGGAAAAACCGTGCAGACGCTCGCCCATTTGCACAAGGAACACATTGAGAACGGCGCGCACAAACCGTCACTCATCGTCGCTCCGAAATCGGTGGTGAGCAACTGGTATTCCGAGGCTAAGCGCTTTGCCCCGGATTTGATTTTGCATCGCCACACCGGCGCAGACCGCAGCAGCGATCCAAGAGATTTAGCACGAGCGCACATCGTGGTGACGAGCTATCCGCTCATTCAACGCGACGAAAAACTCTTTTGCGGCATCGATTGGCACACCATTGTGTTTGACGAAGCGCAAACGCTCAAGAACCCAAAAGCCAAGACCTATCACGCGGCGCAATTGCTGCGAGCCAACATGCGCTTGGCTTTGACAGGCACGCCCATGGAAAACCATCTGGGCGAGTTGTGGTCGATCTACAACCTGCTCCTGCCCGGTTTGCTGGGGGACTTGGAGAGCTTCAATCGGGTGTTTCGACATCCGATTGAGCAACGCGCCGACAGCGCGCAGCTCGCCAAACTCAAGGCGCGAATTCGTGCGTTCATCTTGCGCCGAACCCGCGATCAAGTGCTCACTGAATTGCCGCCCAAAACCGAAACCACGCGTTGGATTGAGTTCGATGATGCGCAATCTGATTTGTACGAGAGCTTACGCACTGCGATTCACGACGACATTCGAAAAGTCATCGACAAAAAAGGCTTGAAGCAAAGCACCATTCACATTTTGGATGCGCTCTTGAAGCTTCGGCAAGTGTGCTGTGACCCAAGACTGGTGCGGCTTCCGGGCGGGGCTACTTTGAATCCGAACATCCGCTCCAGCAAACTCGATTGGCTCACTGAACACGTGCCCACGTTGCTTGAGGAAGGTCGAAAGATTCTCATCTTTTCGCAGTTCACGAGCATGCTCGCGCTGATTCAAGCAGCGCTGACCGAAGCGAGGATCGATCACGTGATCCTCACGGGCGAAACCAATGATCGCGACACCCCAATCTCGAAGTTTCAGACCGGTGAAGTCTCGGTGTTTTTGCTGAGTCTGAAAGCCGGTGGCGTGGGGCTCAATCTCACAGCAGCTGACACCGTCATCCATTACGACCCGTGGTGGAATCCAGCGATTGAGGCGCAAGCCACAGCGCGGGCGCATCGCATGGGACAGGACAAGCCGGTGTTTGTGACTAAACTTGTTGCGCGAGGCACGCTAGAAGAGCGGATGCTCGCGATGCTTGAGCGCAAACGTGAGCTCGCAGCGGCGCTCTTGGGCGGCGAGGGTAACGCGTTGACCGGATTGACATTGGCCGACGTGGATGCGCTCCTTGCGCCGATTTCGTCGCTAGCAAGCGGTGAGGCCACCGTGAAGAACCCAGCTACCGCGTTGTAGGAGCGGCTTGCCGCGAATGCGTCAACTCGCAATCAGGACGGTCGCAAAGATACTCCAGTGCGGCGACACTCTCCCCATTTGTCATTCCCGCGAAGGCGGGAATCCATGGTGGTAGAACAAAATCATTCAATTCGAACGCTACTGTCAGCCGACGATGGATTCCCGCCTTCGCGGGAATGACGAATGTGGTGCTGGCGTTTGGAGTGGTTTTTCCCATTCGGATCGACAACTGTTTTCGCACAGCGTTTCGCGGCAAGCCGCTCCTACATCCCGATCATCGGCAACTTTCTCTACACTGTGGCCACAAGATCACACAAGGAGCCGACCATGAACCCCGTCACTCGACGCGACACGCTGAAAGCGATCGCCGCCGCCACTGCGGCGGCAGTTACACCCGCCGTACTCGCGCAGGAAAAGTTTCCCAATCGTCCGATCACGTTTATCTGCCCGTGGCCGCCGGGCGGCTCGTCGGACGGGGTGATTCGCGCCTTGGCCGAGAGCGCATCCAAGGCGCTGGGCGTACAAGTGGTCGTTGAAAATAAGCCCGGCGCAGGCGGTACGCTGGGTGCGGCGGCCATGGTGACCGCCAAGCCTGATGGCTACACGATCACGCAGCTGCCGCTCGGGATCTACCGGATCCCGCACATGCAGAAAACATCGTTTGATCCGGTGAAGGATTTGACGCATGTGGTGTGTTTGACCGGCTACACCTTCGGCATCGCAGTGCCCACCGATTCGCCCTTCAAAACGCTTGATGACATGATCAAAGCCGCCAAGGCAAGCCCCGGCAAAATCAACTACGGTCACACGGGCGTGGGAACCACACCGCACTTAGCGATCGAGGAGTTTTCACAGAAAGCGGGCATCGAGCTCAACCATATTCCCTACAAAGGCAGCGCAGAGATTTTGACGGCGATCCTCGGCGGGCAGCTCATGATGATGAGCGGAACGACGGAATTTGCGCCGCATGTTGAGAGCGGAAAACTACGCCTGTTGGCCACGCTTGGTCGCAATCGCACCAAGCAGTTCGCCAATGTGCCAACAGTCAAGGAGCTGGGTTACGACACCATCACGGAGAGCCCCTTCGGAATCGGTGCGCCGAAAGGGCTCGATCCTGCCGTCACCAAGGCGTTGCATGACGCGTTTAGGAAAACGTTAGAAGACCCGAAGGTGCTCGCGATGTTTGAGCGATTCCATCAGCCGGTGATTTACATGAACACTGAGGAGTACACCGCGTACGCCGCTCGCACATTTGCGGCGGAGAAGGCGACGATTGCGAGATTGGGGTTGGCGAAGCAGACTTAGCGGCTCCCTCTCCTGCGGGCGGGAGAGGGCTGGGGTGAGGGTGCTCGTCGACGGAAGCGGACGCTGAGATTGCTCACCTCTAGCCGACACCCTCATCCCCAACCCTTCTCCCGCCTGCGGGAGAAGGGAGTTAGTTAGCGGTGGTTAGTTAATCGTCAAGCGCTTCTGCGAAGCGGCATTTTTCTTAGGCAAGGTCAGCGTCAACACGCCGAGCTCGTGCGCTGCAACTGCAGCATCGGCATCGATTGCCTGTGGCAAACGGAAGGCACGATTGAGCACGCCCGTAGTGCGTTCTGCGATGTGAATCGTATCGCTGCCATCGGCTTCAACGGCTGCAGCGTTGACTTCGATGCGAACCAACTTCTCTTCAACGTCAACCGTGATTTGCTCCTTCGCGATGCCGGGCACATCAAGGGCAATCACATACGCCGTTGCGGTTTCACGAACATCGGCGCGAAGCGAGCTTGGCGATTTGGTCTTGGATGAATGATCGCCGAAGAGCTGCGCAGCGACGGTGTCGAAGAATTGTTCAGCACCCGCATTGGCAAGATGCGTAGCCGCCAGCGGCGCGGCGTGAAGGGGCGAACGATGAAAACGAATCAAACCAGTCATGGCAATTTTCCTTTTGAAGGTAGCGCATAAAAGACGCGCCGATGCCATCGAAAGTGCGCTCGCTCACCGCACTTTCAAGCGGTGCAAGGACTAAATTTGAGTAATTGTTCACAGCCTCTTGAACTGCAATTTTCTGACCGCAATGGGGTTGTCGCTTCGATATTTCAAGGGGTTGCGGGGCCCCTCCCGCAGGCCGACTAGCCGATGTGCTTTCGCATGCGAATCGGCTGCATCGCGCCCGCGAAGACGGTAGCGAACGTGCGATCCGATTCCACGCTAAATCCGAGTTTTTCGAAATACGCTTTGAATTGCGGCGAGTAGGTGTCGACGGGAATTCGAATCGAGTGCACCGAAGACTTCTTGGCTTGCGTTTCCAACGTGTTGATCAACAGCGTGGTGAAGCCACGCCCCGAAAACGATTTGGTCACACCGAGCCGACGCAGCTCCCAGCTCCCGTCTTTGGCGGGCACGTAAGAGAGCGCGGCGACCGGCAGATTGTTTCGATACAACACCAAACCGCCGCCAGCGCGCAAATCATCCGCAATCTGCGTGGGAGTGTCTTTCACGCGGCGCTGTGAAATGGCAACTCGCTCTGACCATTCACCTTTGGCCAACGCAGAAAACACGGGCGCGTCTTTCGTGCTGGCTTTGAGAATTTTGTATTTGTCTTGTTCGAAAACGGTGCGGGTGCGACCAAACATACGATGAGCTCTATGACACTTTCATTCCGGGCTGCGCGCCCGCATGCGGATTCAACAGGAACAACCCGTCCGAATTGTGCTCGCCTTTGCCTGACGCCGCAAGCACCATGCCCTCGGAAACGCCAAACTTCATTTTGCGAGGGGCAAGGTTTGCCACAACGACCGTCAATTGCCCGATTAAAGACTCGGGTGAATAGGCGGATTTGATCCCGGAAAACACGTTACGAAGTTTTTGGTTGCCGTCGGCGTCAACTTCTCCTACATCGAGCGTGAGCCGCAGCAGTTTGTCGCTACCTTCGACGTGTTCGGCGTTGACGATTTTGGCAATGCGTAGATCCACCTTGGCGAAGTCATCGATCCCGATCACAGCGTTGTCCGATGCAGTCACAGTGGCGCTGGCCTGCGCGCCCGATACAGCGGCCTTTGCAGAGGTATTACCCTTGGAAGCGCCATTCTGTGCGGCCTCTGGCTTGGTTGATTTTTCAGACTTTTTCGCGTCTGCGGCCTCGGCAACAACACCCAACAACGCGTCGAGTTGTTTTTCTTCAACGCGGGACATGAGGTGTTGATAGGCGTGGATCGAGTGTCCTTCGCGCAAAGCCGACGTAACGTCTACCCAGCGCTGGATCGGCAACGAGAGAAACTCAAACGCTCGCGTGGACAAATTTGGCAAAACGGGGGCGAGCATGATCGAGAGCAAACGGAACGACTCCATCACATTCGAGCAGACCGAGTGCAGCGTGCTTCGCGCCGCCGAATCGCCCGCCGCCGCGAGCTTCGCGAGCTCCCACGGTTTGCTCGTATCGTAGTAGCCGTTCACGGCATCAGCCATTTCCATCAGCCGACGCAGCGCTTTCCCAAACTCCCGGCTTTCGTAGAGCCGGGCAATTTCTTCGGTGTGGCTCGTGGCAATCGCTCCGGGAAAGGCCGCGGCGAGCGCGGAGGTATCGCCCAATTTTCCATCGAAATGTTTGTGCAAAAAGCCCGCCGTCCGGCTCGCAATATTGACAAACTTCCCGATTAAATCCGAGTTCACCCGCGCCATGAAATCTTCGGCGGTGAAATCAAAATCCTCGACGTTCGCATTCAATTTCGCAGCGATGTAGTAGCGCATCCACTCGGGGTTCATCCCGAGCTCAAGGTACTTGAGCGGGTCAACGCCGGTGCCACGGCTCTTGCTCATCTTTTCCCCACCCATTTGGATGAAGCCGTGAACGTTCACACTGTCCGGTGTTTTGTAGCCCGCGAATTTCAGCATCGCAGGCCAAAACAACACGTGAAAGTACGTGATGTCCTTGCCGATGAAATGAATTTGTTCGGTGTCTGCCGCGGCCATGAATTCATCAAATGAGCGCGATTCGCCGTTGGCCTTGGCCTTGCCCACATCGAAATACGATTTCAGAGCGGCCAAGTAGCCCACGGGCGCATCAAGCCACACGTAGAAAAATTTGCCGGGCGCATCAGGGATCGGGATTCCGAAGTACGGCGCATCGCGAGAGATGTCCCAGTCACCCATCTTGCCGTCTTCGCCCAGCCACTCTTTAGATTTGGCGATGATTTCGCTTTGCAACCGCGGTACACCGTGACGATCTTTTGATGTCGTCCATTCACGTAAAAAATCAACGCACTTTGGGTCGCTGAGCTTGAAAAAAAAGTGTTCGCTTGAACGCATTTCGGGCGTTGCGCCGGAGAGCGTTGAGTACGGATTTTTCAGATCGGTCGGTGCGTACACCGCGCCACAGTTTTCGCAGGAATCGCCGTATTGATCTTTGGTGCCACACTTCGGACATTCGCCTTTGATGTAGCGATCCGGCAAAAACATACCTTTCACCGGATCGTAAAACTGCTCAATCGTTTTGGTTGAGACGAACCCAGCGGCCTTGAGCTTTTTGTAGATGTCTTGCGCGAGGACCACGTTTTCCGGCGAATCGGTGGTGTGCCAATGGTCCACCGACAGGTGAAAACCATCCAGATACCGCTTCCGCCCCGCAGCAATTTCCGCCACAAAATCTTGCGGTGATTTGCCCGCCTTTTCCGCCGCAATCATGATTGGTGCGCCATGCGTGTCATCTGCGCAGACCCAATGCACATTGTGGCCGCGCATCCTCTGAAACCGCACCCAAATGTCAGCTTGGATGTATTCCATCATGTGGCCAATGTGAAATTTGCCGTTGGCATACGGCAGGGCTGTGGTGACGAAAAGGTTTCGAATCGAGGTCGCTGCGGTCATGTCAAACCATGAAAAAGAATCAAGAGAAACTCGTTCGCCCTGAGCCCCGTCGAAGGGCCGATTGCACACTTCTCCGGTTCGGTAAAAGCGCTTGGTCGAAGCGGATCAAGAACCACGCCACAACGCATCAAAGCGAACAATCGAGCATGGTAACAAACCCTCGCCAACTAGAATGAGAGCCTATGACTGAATCCGACATCCTCTCCTCGCTCGCGACCTGTATCGACCCCATCACGGGTCGTGATTTCGTGAAAGATAAAGCCGTGAAAACGGTGATCGTTAACGGCAACGACGTGACGCTAGAAATTTTGCTGGGCTATCCAGCAAAGAGCCAGTTTGACGCGGTCAGAAAGCTTGTGATCCAGCATTTACGCGGCGTTCCGGGCATTGGCAAGGTGAACGTGAGTGTTAATCAGCGCATCGTTTCGCACGCTGTTCAGCGTGGCGTAAAGCTCAAAAACGGCATCAAAAACATCATCGCAGTGGCCTCAGGCAAGGGCGGCGTGGGCAAGAGCACGACAGCCGTGAACTTGGCGCTTGCTCTGGCTGCCGAAGGCGCCAACGTAGGGATCTTGGACGCTGACATCTACGGCCCGTCGCAACCGCAAATGCTCGGTATCACAGGCCGCCCGGAAAGCGCTGATGGCAAAACGCTCGAGCCGATGGAAGCGCATGGCATTCAAGCCATGTCGATTGGCTTTTTGATCGACACCGATACGCCCATGGTGTGGCGCGGCCCGATGGTCACACAGGCGCTAGAGCAGCTCTTGTCAGACACCAATTGGCGCGATTTGGATTATCTGGTGATCGACATGCCACCAGGCACGGGCGACATTCAGCTCACGCTCTCGCAAAAAGTGCCAGTCACTGGCGCGGTGATCGTCACCACGCCGCAAGAAATCGCGGTGCTGGACGCCCGCAAAGGCCTCAAAATGTTCGACAAAGTCGGCATCCCGATTGTGGGCATTGTGGAAAACATGAGCACACACGTCTGCACGAAGTGTGGCCACGTGGAGCCGATTTTTGGCGAAGGGGGCGGACGGCAAATGTGCCGGGATTACAACGTTCCGTTCCTCGGCGGTTTGCCGCTCGACGGAAAGATTCGTGAGCAAGCCGATAGCGGACGCCCCACAGTTGTTGCTGATCCCGATGGCGTCGTGGCGATGACTTACAAAGAGATTGCCCGAAAAGTTGCGGTGTTTATCGCGCAGAAAAGCGAAGATCACACCTCGAAGTTTCCGTCGATTAAGGTGGTGAATTGATCGTGTGTAAATTCCCCTCGCCCCCGGAGGGAGAGGGGTTAGGGGAGACGGGGAAACTCACCCAACCTTTGCACTCTCGATACCAATCTGTCCACGATCAATACGCCGCTAGAAGCCGCACAACCGCACTGCGTTGCTCGGAACTCGTACTCAAAACTTCGAAGCAAGATCCCCCTCTCCCCCGCCCTCTCCCTCAAGGGGAGAGGGTGGCACCGCCGCGCTCGCTGTGATTGCAGTGACCCGCTTCAATCGCGTCGCCATCGTTCCCGCCGGCGGGAGTGGCACGCGGCTCGGAGCTGCCGTTCCGAAGCAATACCTCGAACTCGCGGGCGCATCGGTGCTGCATCACACGTTAGTCGCCTTGAGCGCGGTCGAAACGATTGAGCAGATTTTCGTTGCAGTTCAGGCGGATGACACTCTTGCTGCCGATGTTTGTCGAGCCTTCGAACGCGTCACGCTGTTGCCCACTGCAGGCTCACTGCGCGCGGAAACCGTGAGCAACACGCTCGCTGCCATTCAAAAGCGGGTGCATCGAAACGCTTGGATTCTGGTGCATGATGCCGCACGTCCTTGCGTGAGCCGCACGGCGATTGAGCGCTTGATCGGTGAGTGCACGGCGCATCCCGTGGGTGGGCTGCTAGCGCTTCCGATTGCCGACACCATCAAGCGCGGAAACGCGGCAGGCGAAGCGATCGAAACGGTCTCTAGAGATCAGATGTGGCGTGCGCAAACGCCGCAAATGTTTCGCTTCGAAACGCTCTGTCACGCACTCAATGCGGCCCCCGACGCGACCGATGAATCACAGGCGATCGAGGCCGTTGGTCTCTCGCCGAAATTGGTATTGGGCGAGGCAAGAAATTTAAAAATCACGTACCCAGAAGACATTGCTTTAGCCACGCACTTTTTGCAAAACACGCTGTAGGCGCGCACCCGGGCGCGCCGCGTCGGGACATCGCAAGCATCGTCGATTGGCCGCACGGTTGCGCACCGGAGGGGGCTGCGAGCGGCGTTGAAGGTGCCGGGGCGTGCGCCTAGTTTGTCGCAATAGAATCCCGTAGATGAATATTCGTGTCGGTACCGGTTTTGACGTTCATCAATTGGTTGAAGGGCGCGCGCTCATTATCGGTGGCGTGACGATTCCCTACGCGAAAGGGCTGCTCGGGCACTCCGACGCCGACGTGTTGTTACACGCTATTTGCGACGCGCTGCTGGGTGCCGCCGCACTCGGAGACATCGGCAAGCACTTCCCCGACAATGATCCGCAATTCAAGGGCGCTGACAGCCGCGTGTTGCTACGAAGCGTGGTGGCTCGCTTAAACGAACAGGGTTGGGTCGTTGGCAACGTGGATGCAACGATCATTGCAGAGGCGCCCAAGATGGCACCGCACATTGCAACGATGCGTGAGCACATCTCGCTTGATTGCGGCGTTAGCGTTGAGCAAATTAACGTGAAAGCAACCACGACCGAGCGGCTCGGTTTTACTGGGCGCGGTGAGGGTATCGCGGCGCAGGCCAGCGCACTGATCACTCGACGCGCCTAGTTAATTCGCGTTGAGCATTGCTTCCTTTGGTGGGATGCCCGCGCGGTAAAATGCCATCATCATGAAATATTCTACCTTATCCAGGTTCGTTGGCATTTCTAGGGCGACAGCCTTCGCCGCGGTCGTGGCGCTCGCGAACGTTTCCCTAGCGCAAACAGCGGTGCCTTCGGCTGCGCCCACAGCCCCGTCGGCCGCTCCTGATGGTTCACCCGCCCTGCCCAAGGAAACTACGATCACCCAAAAGAGCGCGACCAACGCTGCGGAATCTGATTCAGTGGTTCGCGGTGAAGAGCGGGTGCAAGGCCGCTTGGCTTCAGCGCGCGTGGGATCAAGCGCAGCGTCGAGTTACCTGATCATTGATCCCAGCGCCGGGCGCACAGATCGTGCTGCGACGAATTCTGGAAAACGGGTCGCGCCATCGCAGTGGGAGCTCTTTCGCTTTTAGCGTAGCGCTTTGGGGATCGTTTCATCGCGCCACATCGTGCGCGAATCGAGTGTGAGTTTTATTCAGTATGTCCGTATTCACAAAAGTTACTGACGCTGAGGTTTCAGCGTGGTTGCCGCGATTTTCAGTGGGCGCTTTGGTGTCACTCACACCGATTGCCGAGGGCATTGAAAATACCAATTATTTTCTGACCACGGCTGAGGGCCAGTATGTGCTCACGCTCTACGAGCGGCTGCCCGCCGAAGACTTACCGTTTTATTTGAATTTCACTGCGCATCTCGCCAATTCCGGTGTTGCTGTACCGCATCCGATCATGGATCGCACGGGTGGCCTCTTCTCGATGCTCAACGGTAAACCGGCTGCTTTGACTGAGCGCGTAGCCGGTCGGCCGCAAATGTCACCCACACCGAAGCACTGTGCCGACGTGGGGCAGGAGCTAGCGCGACTGCACCTGGCGAGCCAAAAGTTTCGCGGCCGATTGACGAATAAACGCGGCCCTGGTTGGATGCTCTCCACCTACCGAGCCGTTCGCAGTGTGCTGAGCGCCGAGCAGAGCAAAACCATCGCCGACGAACTGGCCTACCAGCGCGCACGACGTGAGACGCGTTTGCCATCGGGCGCGGTGCATGCCGATTTGTTTCGCGATAACGTGCTCTTTGATGGCGATCGGCTGGCCGGATTGATTGACTTTGGATTCGCTGCAACGGACGAGTTTGGCTACGACTTGGCGATCACTGTCAACGACTGGTGCGTTGATGCAAGCGGCGAACTTGATCCGCAGCGCCGTAACTCGATGCTCGCTGCGTACGCAGCGATTCGTCCATTCACCGACGCTGAAAAATCCGCCTGGCCCGCGCTGCTTCGCGCCGGTGCGCTGCGCTTTTGGTTATCGCGCCTGTATGACCTGCATTTTCCGCGCTCCGCCGAGCTCAACACGCCGCACGATCCGGGGCATTTCGAGCGAATTTTGCAATCGCGCATTGCACGACCTAGCTACTGGCCCAGCGAGCTCAATACATGAATCCCATCGAATTTTCTACGGTTCCAGCGCGTGATGGCGTGGAGTGGGTCAAGATCACGCTTCGCTTGTTTCGTGCGCAGTGGCTTCGCTATACGTCAATGGCTGCGCTGTTTTTGCTCATCATTCAATTTGGGTCGCTCATCAGCGGCGGCCTGTTGGTGGTGTTTTTGAAACCGATTTTGTCGGTCGGTTTTCTGGCGGCTGCGTGGCATCACGAGCGCGGGGAATTGCCAGAGACCAAGCACCTCTTCGCGGGGTTCAAATCGAACTTGAAAGCGCTGCTGCCACTGGGAGTAGTGTTTATGCTGGGTGTACTCGCTGCAGTGTGGATCGCAGCGGCGATCCACGGCATCTCGCTCGATCAGCTCATGCCCACCGAGGGCAAAGCCAAGCTCTCTGAGCGTGACACCTTGACGTTTATGATGACCGCTGTGCTGCTGACGATCCCTGTCAACGCGGCGCTCTGGTTCGCGCCAGCGCTTATCGTGTTCTCAGATGCAGGATTCGTGCAGGCGCTGTCTACCTCGCTCCGAGCGTGGCTATCGAACATGGCGGCGGTGATGGTCTACGGCATCTGCATGCTGGGCTTGATCGTACTAGCCGTGATTCCGATGTCGCCGATTCTCTATGCCGTTCAGGGCGGTGCGCAATCGTTCATCATGATGATGATCGCGCTGCCGCTCACCGCGATTGTGATGGTGAGCGATTACGTGAGCTATCGCCGCGTGTTTCATCGCAATGAAACGTTGACGCCGCTCGCAGCGTCGAATCAGCCGATCAACTAATCGCTAAACGGCTGTGAGCTTGGCGTATTCCAGCGCTAAGCGCTTGATGCCGTGCTCGGCGAAATTCACCTCGACTTGAATATTCTTGCCCGTGCCGTCGGCATTGATGATCACACCCAAGCCAAACTTGGCGTGTTTGACCTGCTGCCCCACTCGGAAACCACTGTCGGTGCGATTGGATTCGTAGTTTCGGGTTGAATTCGGCGGTTGCGGCGTAAAGCTATCGCCGAGCGATTGATGCGGCGACGCATCGAGTAAGTTTTTCGGTTTGGCGGAAAGCCACTTCGTTAAATCGGGGGGAATCTCATCCAAGAAACGTGACGGCACGTTGTAGCGAGTTTGACCATGCAGCATTCGCATTTGCGCGTAGGTGATGTGAAGCCGCTTTCGAGCACGGGTGATCGCCACGTAGGCCAATCGCCGCTCTTCCTCCAAACCACCCTCGTCGTTGAGCGAGTTATCGTGCGGAAACAAGCCCTCTTCGAGTCCGGTCATAAAGACGTAGTCGAACTCCAAACCTTTGGCCGAATGTACCGTCATCATCTGCAAGGCGGCGCGGCCCTCAGCGGCCTGCGTGTCGCCCGCTTCCAGTGAGGCGTGTGAGAGAAACGCGGTGATCGGATCAAGATTTTCTGCGCTGCTACCGTCAGGATTCTCGATCTGAATCACGCCGCCGGTTTCGCGCAAAAAGTTGTCGGCTGCGCTGATCAATTCATCGAGGTTTTCAACTCGATCTTGGCCGTCTTTTTCGGTGACGTAGTGTTGCCGCAATCCGCTCGCGTCGAGCAAGTGCCGCACGATTTCCGGGAGCACCATGCCCTTCGTGGCGATGCGCATGTTTTCGACCACGCCAATAAACGCTGCCATCGCGGCCTGCGCACGTCCGCCAGCGCCGCCGCTGCATGCGGCTTGCCACAGGGTCACGCCACTTGACTGCGCAACGTTTTGCAAATTCTCAATCGACTTGGCACCGATACCACGGGCTGGAAAATTCACCACACGCAGAAACGCGTTGTCGTCATCAGAATTATTGATGAGCCGCAAATACGCCATCGCGTGCTTGATCTCAGCGCGTTCAAAGAACCGTAAACCGCCGTACACACGATACGGAATACGGGCGTTGAAAAGACCATGCTCAAACATTCGAGACTGCGCATTCGAGCGATACAAAATCGCGATTTCATCCAACGCAACGCCATCGTTCATCGCCGCTTTCACGCTGTCGATGACAAACGAAGCTTCTTCGCCGTCGCTAAAGCCCTGAAACACGCGAATCGGTTCGCCATGGCCTTGGTCTGTCCAAAGCTCTTTGCCTAAGCGGCCGTTGTTATTGCGAATGAGCGCGTTGGCTGCGTCCAAAATGTTGCCGTGGCTTCGATAGTTTTGCTCAAGCTTAATCAGAGTCGCGGGGGCGAAATCATGCTCGAAGCGCTGCATGTTGGCGACTTTGGCGCCTCTGAAGGCGTATATCGATTGATCATCGTCCCCGACAGCCAACACAGCCGTGTCGCGCCCCGCCAGCAGTCGCAGCCACTTGTATTGCAGCGTGTTGGTGTCTTGAAACTCGTCGACCAAGATGTGGCGGAAGCGCGCGTTGTAGTGCTCCCGAAGCGATCCGTTGACGCTCAGTACTTCGTAGGATCGCAGCAAAAGTTCGGCGAAATCGACGACGCCCTCGCGCTGACAGGTTGCTTCGTAGAGCTGGTAGAGCTCGACTTGCTTGCGGGTGTATTCATCGAATGCCTCCACGGCGTTCGGGCGCAGCCCCTCTTCTTTGGCGCTTGAGATGAACCAACCGAGTTGCTTCGGTGGAAACTTTTCATCATCGATGTTGTTCTGCTTCAGGATTCTTTTGATGAGCGAGAGCTGGTCTTGCGAATCCATGATTGCGAACGCTTGCGGCAGATTGGCTTCCCGCCAATGGGTTCGGAGGAATCGATTGCAAAGGCCGTGAAACGTGCCAAGCCACATGCTTCGCACGTTGACCGGCAGCATCGATGAGAGCCGCGTGAGCATCTCTTTGGCGGCTTTGTTGGTGAAGGTCACTGCGAGCACGCCTTGTGGGCTCACCTGTCCCGTTGAGATCAACCAAGCGATTCGAGTGGTCAAAACGCGCGTTTTGCCGGAGCCTGCACCTGCGAGGATCAGCGCCGACGTGTGCGGCAGCGTGACAGCGGTGA
>JAAFHR010000230.1 GCA_013298455.1 Betaproteobacteria bacterium
TCAGCACAAATGATGATTTGAAGAGCCCGTGGCGCAAGATGATGATGGGCTGGGATTGGCTCACCCGCCGCGCTGGTCCCCTTGCCGTGGGTATCAATCACGGCGGGATGTTTACCCGCGTTTTGCCGGAATCAACGACACCCGACATTCAATTTCACTTCGCTGCCCTGTCGGCCGAAATGGCGGGCGCGGCAACGCATCCGTGGAGCGGCTGCACGTTTTCTGTTTGCCAACTGCGCCCCGAATCGCGTGGCGAGGTTCGATTGAAATCAACCGATCCGCTTGCTGCGCCCGCGATGTTTGCCAATTATTTGTCGCATGAAACGGATCGTCGCTGCGCGATCGAATCGATCAAATTCGCGCGTAAGCTCGCGGCCACTCCCGCGATGTCGAAAATCATTTCTGAGGAATACCGCCCCGGCCGCGATGTGCAAACCGACGACGAAATTTTGAATTTCGCTCGAAGCTACGGCGCAACCATTTTTCATCCGAGCGGCACTTGCAAAATGGCGGCTGATGACGATGCAAGCGGCGTCGTTGACGCGCGGCTCAAGGTGCGTGGCGTCTCCGGTTTACGTGTGGTCGATTGCTCCATCATGCCCACGCTCGTTTCGGGCAACACCAATTCACCGGTCGTCATGATTGCTGAAAAAGCGGCGGACATGATTAAGGCGGATGCGCTGCGGGGATAGCCCTCATCATGCTCGCCGCACTCCCACCACCGCCTTACTACGCGGTCATCTTTTCCTCTCAGCTTGAGATTCCTGCCGAGGGCTACCAAGCGATGGCCAACCGGATGGTCGAGCTCGCCGCGCACCAAGATGGTTTTTTGGGCATCGAGAGCGCCCGCGACAACACCGGCTTTGGAATCACCGTGTCGTATTGGCGCGATGAAGCAAGCATTGGTGCATGGAAGCAAAACACCGAACATCGCTTAGCGCAAGAATACGGGCATGATCGCTGGTACAGCGCCTTTGAGCTTCGCGTTGCCAAGGTCGAACGCGCCTACAACCAACACACCTCGGAGCATCGATAAACCATGTACACCTGCTGCCGCTACTACGGACTCGAGGGACTCGCAGGGCACGAAGGCGATGCGTCGTTCTCCGTTGAGGTGAATCACTTCACCTTCGGCCCGGGTTGCCTGCGCGAAGCGGGCTCGCATGCCCGCTCGCTGGGCATGAAACGAATCGGGCTCTACACCGACAAGCTCGTTCGTGATTTGCCCTACGTTGCCACCGTGAAGCGCTCACTCGAAGCCGCCGGTTGCAGCGTTGAAATCTACTGGGAATGCGAAGTCGAACCGACGGACCGATCATTTCGCGCAGCGGCCCAATTTGCGATTGACGGACAGTTTGACGGCTTCGTATCAGTGGGCGGCGGCTCGGTGATCGATACCACCAAAGCCGCCAATTTACTCGCCACGTATCCGGCTGATTTGATGGCCTACGTCAACGCCCCAATTGGCGAAGGCCGCGCTGTGCCCGGCGCATTGAAGCCGCACATTGCCTGCCCCACAACGTGCGGCACCGGTAGCGAAGTCACCGGCATTGCGATCTTTGATTTGCTCTCGCATCAATGCAAAACGGGCATTTTGTCGCGACACATGCTGCCCTCGCGTGCCTTGGTCGACCCTGATGTCACGCACACCCTGTCGCCCGCCATCATCGCTGCCAACGGCTTTGATGCGCTCTCACACGCGCTCGAGAGCTACACCGCTCGACCCCACAGCGCAAAAGCAAAAACATACGACGGCTTTGATGGCGCAAAACGCCCCATGAATCAAGGCGCGAATCTCTGGAGCGATATGGGTGCGCGCGAATCGCTTCGAATCATTGGGCAAAACTTGGTCCGCGCTGTGAACGATCCCAGCGATCAACAAGCCAAAGGCGCGATCATGTATTCCGCGCTCATCGCCGGGATGACTTTCTCGAACGCAGGCTGCCACTTGCCGCACGGCATGAGCTATGCGGTGAGCGGACTCGTGCGGGATTTCAAACCACCGCAGGGCTACCCGCAAGATCAACCGATGGTGCCGCACGGCATGAGCGTGGTACTCAATGCCCCAAGCGTCTATCGCTTCACGGGAGAGGCTGCGCCCGAGCGGCACTTAGAGGCCGCACGGTTCTTAGGCGCGAACGTTAGCGACGCAAACGTGACCGATGCCGGTGAAGTCGTTGCGAAAAAACTCATCGAATTGATGCGCGCAGTCAATTTCCCCAACGGCCTCAACGCCGTCGGCTACACCGAAGCAGATGCCGATGAATTGGCAGAGCGCGCGTTTCCACAACAGCGTGTGATCAAAAACGCACCGCGTGATGTGACGAAAGCCTCGCTCGCCGAACTCTTCAAGGGCGCGATGCGGTATTGGTAGCGCGGCTTGTAGGAGCGGTTCCACCGCGATCATCTGCGCCGCTTCGATGAGTCATCGCGGTGGAACCGCTCCTACAACACCTGGTCAACGCGAACTCGTGTCGATGCGTTGTGTTGTGCCAAAGTTACACAGTTGAACTCTCACGCCGCAATGCTCTACAAAAGTTATTGCGTGCACAAAGCACTGCTGTTTAACATTCACTCCCCGCTGCTACATGTCGTTGCAGCGATCCACTCAAAGGACATTCCAATGCTGCAAATTCGTCTTTGCAGATTGGAGCAAGCCTAGGGTTTCGATGGGTTGAGCGCGCGCATACTTTCGTACTGACGCCGCGCCACCGACTCACCGGAGCTTTTTCGTTTCGCTCCGTCTGCTTTCCCAAAAAAGTTTCGCAAGTTTTCTCTTGAGGCGTTGCTACGTCCATCGGGTCAAAACCTGCGAGTGAGTTATCGCTTGCGCGAGGCACGGTCACACCTTTTCGACCGTTGATTGCTTCGTTGTGAGCCTATCGAGAAAAGATTACATGGGCATTCAACTCACCCTGAATAAGGGCAAAGTCCCCGCGCTCGTTTGGACAAAAGACATCGAGCCCGAGGCTATTCAACAATTGGTAAACATCGCGCAACTGCCGATTCTTCATCATCACATTGCGGCCATGCCCGACGTACACGCCGGTGTTGGCGCGACCGTGGGCACAGTAATTCCAACCAAAGCCGCGATCATCCCGGCAGCGGTGGGCGTCGACATTGGCTGCGGCATGAACGCAGTGCGAACGAGTTTGACGGCGAGCGATTTGCCAACGAATTTGTACAAGCTGCGGATCGATATTGAAGCCGCCGTCCCGGTCGGGCTCACGCAACACGCCTCAAGCAAAGTGCATGGCTCCGCCATGCACCGCGCAGCCAGAGCGATGGATCCGGGCTTGGATCGAATCGTTGCCAAGCATCCGGCGCTCATGAAAATGCAGCGCAAATTCAATTCGACCTGGCTTTGTCAGCTCGGCACCTTAGGCGGCGGCAATCATTTCATCGAACTTTGCTTGGATGAATCGCAACACGTCTGGGTCATGTTGCACAGCGGCTCTCGGGGCATTGGAAACGCTATGGGACGCTACTTCATTGAAAAGGCCAAAAAGGACATGGGGCGACTCGTACACGCCTTGCCCGACAAAGATTTGGCGTATCTGCGCGAGGGCACCGAGATTTTTGATGACTACGTAGAAGCGCTCAATTGGGCGCAAGACTACGCGCGGCTCAATCGTGAATTGATGCTTCGAGCGGTGATTGCAGTGATGCAAAAACAACTGCCGAAGTTTTCACTCACGACCGAGGCGATCAACTGTCATCACAACTACGTGAGCCGCGAATCGCACTTCGGAGAAAACGTGTACGTCACCCGAAAGGGCGCGATCTCCGCGTTCGATGGCGAGCTTGGCATCATCCCCGGCAGTATGGGCGCGAAGAGCTACATCGTTCGGGGGCGTGGCAACACCCAGTCGTTTTGTTCGTGTTCGCACGGCGCGGGACGGCGCATGAGCCGAAGCGAAGCCAAGCGCACGTTTAGCCGCGTGCAATTGGCCGAGCAGACGCTCGGTGTGGAATGCCGAAAAGATGGCGGTGTGTTGGATGAAATTCCGGGCGCGTACAAAGACATCGATTCGGTGATGGCCAATCAGGGCGACTTGGTGAGCGTGGAGCACACACTGAAACAAGTGCTGTGCATCAAAGGTTGAGGGAGAAAAAGATGAGCAAAACACATCGCCACATTCTCTTCACCATTGAGCCAGTAAAGCCGCGAAATCGCATCGCGATCGAGGGACTCAAACGAAAGGGTGGGCCGCATATCAAACCCTACGGTGCGACCCGCCAAAACAACAAACAGGCGTTGAATCGTTTGCTCGATGAAGCGGAAAGCGACGAATTAGAAACGGAGGCTCTTCATGCGCAGCGACATGTTTAAAGTTATTGTCGAACGTCCGCGCTTGAAGCGCGGCGATTGGTTAGGCGGGGGCCGCGAAAGCGGTTTCCGCCAATTCCTCAACAGCGAGGAGCGACCCGCAAAGGTTGGCATGCGCGCAGGGCATGTCAATCGCAAGTGGCTCAACGAAAATCTAGCGCCTCTGCGGCGTTTCTTGATCAGTTGTGTGGGCAGACCGTGGGATAAAGTTCGCTCTGAACTGGTTGCGCAAATCGATCAACGCAGCACGGTGCAGCAACACATCATGGAGCACGTTGATGATTACGTGCTCACGCAGGTCATCGCCAAACCTCGAAGCGAAGTGCAGCCGGGAAAGCGAGGTGTTGTGTTTTTGTATCGTGCGCCTTACTGGCGAGCTGGCACACTGGAGCGTGTCGAGCAATCTCACTCACCGCTTTTCGTCGATCCGCGAACAGGTATCCTGCGCGAAACCCAATCGCAGCAGCACCGCAAAGCATCAAAGCGCGCAGATCGGTTGGCTGAAATAGCAGAGCAAGCAAAGACCATTCGCGTGATGGATTCGGCGCATCAATTGCGTCGTTTCAACGACGTTTGGTACGAAGTGACAACAGCTCCGATGCCAGGGCACCCGCTGCGCGAATGGCGAAAGCGTCGCATGACGACTGGCGAAATAGCCAAACTAGAGCGAGCGTGGTGTGTATTGGAAAAACGTTGGATGTCGCGCTGGGATGCCGACAGCTATGTTGTTTCCAAGCGTCAGCTCAACGGCAAAGAGGTTGCCAAGCGGGTAGGACGATCACTTTAGAGCGACCGCCCGCCGCTCAATGCTTCGTCCCAAAAATCCGATCTCCGGCATCGCCCAGCCCTGGCACGATGTAGGCGTGTTCGTTGAGGTGTGAATCAAGCGCGGCTGTGAAAACGCGCACGTCAGGGTGCGCATCGAGTACAACTTGCACGCCTTCGGGGGCGGCCACGAGTGATAGGAACCGAATTTGTTCGCCGCTGATGCCGCGTTTTTTCAACACGTCGATGGCGTGTACTGCGGAATTACCAGTGGCGAGCATTGGGTCGCATACGATAAACATGCGGCCTTCGATCTCAGGCAAACGAACGTAGTATTCGACGGGCTTGTTGTCTTCACCGCGATACAGGCCGACGTGGCCCTGGCGCGCCGACGGGATCAAATCCATCAAGCCGTCGGCCATACCAAGGCCGGCTCGCAGCACGGGCACGACGGCAATTTTTTTGCCCGCGATTACGGGTGCATCCATCGCCGTGAGGGGTGTATTGATTCGCTCTGTGGTCATTGGCAGGTCACGCGTTAGCTCATAGCCCATCAGCAACGTCAGCTCTCGCAGCAATTGCCGAAACGTTCGCGTTGACGTCTCGATGTCTCGCATGTGTGAGAGCTTGTGCTGAATCAGCGGGTGATCAACGATGGAGAGACTCGGGAAGCGGGGGTCGGTTTTCATGCGGCTTCTTGAAGATTGCCAAAGGTCAACAGCT
>JAAFHR010000231.1 GCA_013298455.1 Betaproteobacteria bacterium
GCTCATCCGCGGTGGCCGCGTAAAAGATCTTCCGGGTGTTCGCTACCACATGGTGCGTGGATCCCTCGATACGGCGGGCGTTAAAGACCGCAAGCAGTCGCGCTCCAAGTACGGTGCCAAGGCGCCGAAAAAAGCGTAAATCTGTCCGTCGGGTCGGCCTGACCCGTTTCAAGTTTCTTGCGCACCGTCATCGTTCTGGCGCGCCCCCACTTTTTGAGGTGTTTCAATGCCCCGTCGTCGCGAAGTTCCCAAACGTGACATTCTTCCGGATCCAAAATTCGGTAATGTCGAAATCTCCAAGTTCATGAACGTCATCATGACGGCTGGTAAGAAAGCTGTTGCTGAGCGTATCGTTTATGGCGCGCTGGACATCATCAGTAAAAAGGGCGGCAAAGACGCGCTCGAGGTGTTTTCGACCGCGCTTGGCAATGCCAAGCCGATGGTTGAAGTGAAAAGCCGCCGCGTTGGCGGTGCAAACTTCCAGGTGCCGGTCGAAGTTCGCCCCGCTCGTCGTTCGGCGTTGTCGATGCGTTGGATTCGCGATGCGGCCCGTAAACGTGGCGAAAAATCGATGGGCGCGCGCCTGGCCAACGAATTGATGGAAGCCGCCGAAGGTCGCGGCGGTGCCGTGAAAAAGCGTGAGGAAGTTCATCGTATGGCAGAGGCCAACAAGGCCTTCTCACATTTCCGCTTCTAAGCATTCAAATTTAATTTTCTGCCACGTCCGTCACGAGCGGACGCGAGCATTTGGTGACTGTTATGCCCCGCACTACCCCGATTAGTCGTTATCGAAATATTGGTATCTCCGCGCACATTGACGCAGGCAAGACCACGACCACTGAGCGCATCCTGTTCTACACCGGCGTTTCCCACAAGATTGGCGAAGTGCACGATGGCGCGGCCACCATGGACTGGATGGAGCAAGAGCGTGAGCGCGGTATCACGATCACCTCGGCTGCGACGACCTGCTTCTGGAAGGGAATGGACAAAAACTTCCCTGAGCATCGCATCAACATCATTGACACCCCCGGACACGTCGACTTCACGATTGAAGTTGAGCGTTCGATGCGTGTACTCGATGGCGCCTGCATGGTTTACTGCGCCGTGGGTGGCGTGCAGCCGCAATCGGAAACGGTGTGGCGTCAAGCTAACAAATACAAGGTGCCACGCCTCGCATTCGTTAACAAGATGGATCGTACGGGCGCTGACTTCTTCAAGGTCTATGACCAAATGAAGATTCGCCTTAAGGCGAACCCCGTTCCGATGCAGGTTCCGATTGGCGCCGAAGAAAATTTCCAAGGCGTGATTGATCTCGTTCGCATGAAAGCGATTTTCTGGGACGAAGCGTCACAGGGCATGAAGTACGAAGCGCGCGAAATTCCTGCTGAGCTCAAAGAAGCTGCTGACAAATGGCGCAGCGCCATGGTCGAGAGCGCCGCTGAGGCCAACGAAGAGCTGATGAACAAGTACCTCGAAGAGGGCGACTTGTCGGCCGAAGACATCAAGCTTGGCATTCGTACACGCACGATCGCCAGTGAAATCGTTCCAATGTTCTGCGGTTCGGCGTTTAAGAACAAAGGCGTTCAGGCGATGCTTGACGCTGTGATCGAGTACATGCCTGCGCCGACGGATATTCCGCCGGTCAATGGCATTGACGACGACGACAAGCCTATCGTGCGCCAGGCTACCGACGAAGAGAAATTCTCTGCGTTGGCGTTCAAGATCATGACCGACCCGTTCGTGGGTCAGCTGATCTTCTTCCGTGTTTACTCCGGCGTTGTAGCTACTGGCGACACGATTTACAACCCCGTCAAGGGCAAGAAAGAGCGTATTGGTCGTCTGCTGCAGATGCACGCCAACCAACGCGAGGAGCTAAAGGAAGTTCGCGCTGGCGACATCGCCGCTGCGGTGGGTCTTCGTGAAGCGACGACGGGTGACACGCTGTGCGACCCTAGCGCGTTGATCACGCTTGAGCGAATGGTGTTCCCTGAGCCAGTGATCTCGCAGGCCGTTGAGCCAAAGACCAAAGTCGACCAAGAAAAGATGGGCATTGCGCTCAATCGTTTGGCGCAAGAGGACCCTTCGTTCCGTGTCCGCACCGACGAAGAGTCTGGTCAGACGATTATTTCTGGCATGGGCGAGCTCCACTTGGAAATTCTGGTCGATCGCATGAAGCGCGAGTTCGGCGTTGAAGCGAGCGTTGGTAAGCCACAGGTGGCCTACCGCGAAACGATTCGTAAGTCGTGCGAAATCGAAGGCAAATTCGTTAAACAATCGGGCGGACGTGGTCAATACGGTCACGTTTGGCTCAAGCTTGATCCTCAGGAAGCTGGTAAGGGCTACGAGTTCGTTGACGCCATCAAAGGCGGCACCGTTCCACGTGAGTACATCCCCGCCGTTGCCAAAGGCTTGGTTGAGACGCTACCTAACGGCGTCTTGGCAGGCTTCCCTGTGGTCGACGTAAAGGTCACGCTGTTCGATGGTTCGTTCCACGAAGTTGACTCTAACGAAAACGCCTTCAAAATGGCTGCGTCGATGGCGTTCAAAGACGGCATGCGCAAAGCCAACGCTGTGCTGCTCGAACCGATGATGGCCGTCGAGGTCGAAACGCCAGAAGACTACGCTGGCACGGTGATGGGTGATTTGTCCTCACGTCGCGGCATGGTTCAGGGCATGGACGACGTGCTCGGCGGAAAAATCATCAAGGCGGAAGTTCCGCTCGGCGAAATGTTCGGCTACTCCACCTCGCTGCGCTCGGCTACACAAGGTCGCGCAACGTACACCATGGAATTCAAGCATTACTCAGAAGCGCCTAAAAACGTGGCTGAGGCAGTGATGAAGGCCAAAGCGGGCTAACACTCCACGAAAACTTAATGGCCGCCAATTGAAGCGGCCGTTGCTAAACGATTTAAGCAATTAACTAAGGAAATACATCATGGCAAAGACAAAGTTTGAACGCACCAAACCGCACGTCAACGTAGGCACGATTGGTCACGTCGACCACGGCAAAACGACCCTGACGGCAGCGATCACCACGGTGCTCTCACGCAAATTCGGCGGTGAAGCCAAAGCCTACGACCAGATTGACGCAGCACCTGAAGAAAAAGCACGCGGCATCACGATTAACACCGCCCACGTTGAATACGAAACGGCCAACCGTCACTACGCCCACGTTGACTGCCCCGGCCACGCCGACTACGTCAAAAACATGATCACTGGTGCCGCCCAAATGGACGGCGCCATTCTGGTGTGCTCCGCGGCTGACGGCCCAATGCCACAAACGCGCGAACACATCCTCCTCTCCCGTCAGGTCGGCGTTCCCTACATCATCGTATTCCTCAACAAATGCGACATGGTGGATGATGCCGAGCTTCTCGAACTCGTCGAAATGGAAGTTCGCGAACTTCTTTCCAAATACGACTTCCCTGGCGACGACATCCCGATCATCAAAGGCTCCGCCAAGCTCGCCCTCGAAGGCGACAAGAGCGACCTAGGTGAGCCCTGCATCGACCGTCTGGCTGCGGCGCTTGACAGCTACATCCCCACACCAGAGCGCGCCATTGACGGCGCCTTCCTGATGCCTGTAGAAGACGTCTTCTCCATCTCTGGTCGCGGCACCGTCGTGACCGGTCGTATCGAGCGCGGCATCGTCAAAGTCGGCGAAGAGATCGAAATCGTGGGTATCAAGCCTACGGTGAAAACCACCTGCACCGGTGTTGAGATGTTCCGTAAGCTCCTCGACCAAGGTCAAGCGGGCGACAACGTTGGTATTCTCCTGCGCGGCACCAAGCGCGAAGACGTCGAGCGCGGCCAAGTGCTCTGCAAGCCCGGCTCAATCAACCCACACACCGATTTCGAATGTGAAATCTACGTTCTCTCCAAGGACGAAGGTGGTCGTCACACCCCATTCTTCAACAACTACCGTCCCCAGTTCTACTTCCGCACCACGGACGTAACCGGTTCGGTCACGCTGCCAGCGGGCACTGAAATGGTGATGCCAGGCGACAACGTGAAGATGACGGTGGCGCTGATCAACCCGATCGCGATGGAAGAGAAGCTCCGCTTCGCCATTCGTGAAGGTGGTCGTACCGTGGGTGCCGGTGTTGTCTCTAAGATCCTGAAGTAAGTAGTACGGCGTGTGGCAATCGCTGCACGCCTCACATGAGGGGCGTAGCTTAGTGGTAAAGCTACGGTTTCCAAAACCGTCGATGGGGGTTCGATTCCCTCCGCCCCTGCCACCGCTCCCGTGGCGTCCGCTCGAAAGCAAACAGATTTCTCCATGAACGACACAGCAAAAAACTGGCTCATTGTTATCGGCTCGCTGGCTTGCGTGGGCTTGGGCGTTTTCGGTTTCTATCGGTTTGCAGAATCGCCGTTGGTGGTGCGCTTGGCCATGATTATTGCCGGTCTCGCGGCCGGTGCGGGTGTGGCGTACTTGTCGACGCAAGGCAAAACTTTTGTGCAGTTCGCTCGCGAATCGATTGACGAAGGCAAAAAGGTGGCTTGGCCAACGCGCAAAGAAACGATTCAAATGACTTTGATCGTGTTCGTGTTTGCGGTCGTGATGGCGATTTTCTTGTTTGCGGTCGACACCGCGATTGGATATCTGATTGCTTGGTTAACCAAGCGCGGTTAAACCGCATGACATAGCGCCGATTGATTGACCTTCACCGCAGAAACTCATGAACGACGACAGCAACGCAGTCTCAGTAGCTACTGAAGCGCCCGCCACCAAGCCGAAGCGCTGGTACGTTGTGCACGCGTTTTCGGGCTTCGAAAAGACCGTGCAGCGCGCACTTATTGAGCGTATCGCTCGTTCCGAAGTGTCAGATCAGTTCGGCCAAGTATTAGTGCCTGTCGAAGAGGTCATTGAAATTAAAAACGGCCAGAAAAAAGCGTCTGAGCGAAAGTTTTTCCCCGGCTACGTTCTGGTTGAAATGGACATGACCGATGACTCTTGGCATTTGGTCAAGAGCACACCCAAAGTCACCGGATTCATCGGCGGCACGGCAACACGGCCTGCGCCGATCAGCGCCAAAGAAGTCGAGACGATTCTCGGGCAAATTCAAGTCGGCGGCGACAAGCCAAAGCCAAAGATTTTGTTCCAGGTTGGCGAGGCTGTTCGCGTCAAGGACGGACCGTTCGCCGATTTCATGGGCAACGTCGAAGACGTTAACTACGAGAAATCAAAACTGCACGTTTCGGTGATGATCTTCGGACGCGCCACCCCTGTCGAACTCGATTTTGGTCAGGTCGAAAAAGCTTAATCATTTAAGTGATCAGATCGTTGATCTGGTCGTTTGTAACGGGGAGAGTGTCGTAAATCCGGCATTCGTTTGTACCCAAACTAGGAGCCATCATGGCAAAGAAAATCGTCGGCTTTATTAAGCTGCAAGTCCCCGCGGGAAAGGCTAACCCTTCACCGCCTATCGGTCCGGCTCTCGGTCAACGCGGTCTCAACATCATGGAATTCTGCAAAGCGTTTAACGCGCAGACCCAAGGTATGGAGCCCGGTATGCCGATTCCCGTGACCATCACCGCATTCGCGGACAAGAGTTTCACCTTCATCATGGGTACGCCGCCAGCGACGTATCTGATCAAGAAGGAATCTAAAGTTCAAAAGGGTTCGCCGAAGCCGCATACCGACAAAGTCGGCAAGCTCACGCGCGCCCAAGCAGAAGCCATCGCGAAAGTCAAAATGCCTAACCTCACCGCTGCGGACATGGATGCGGCCGTCCGCACCATCGCAGGTAGCGCACGCTCGATGGGCATTACTGTTGAGGGAGTGAACTAATCATGGCAAAGCTCA
>JAAFHR010000232.1:0-4253 GCA_013298455.1 Betaproteobacteria bacterium
TTAACCGATGGGCTATTTCAGCTTGAGGGTCGGCTGGTTTGACGCGCAAAGCCCAGCCTACGGTTTGACGTAAACCACGCGCTCGTCAACGGCATATAACGAGCAACGGCTCGCTGATTGCTTTTCGCAGTTCTCCAGAGCGATGTCGGTCGAACGTGCGCTATTGGCACGCCACGACATCACCTTCCCATCGCTTGAAACCGCCAAAGCACGTGGCAATGCAGCGTTCAGAAAGAGCTTGTAGTCGCTTCTGGCGCGCGGCGTGTTGATCGGCCATTTTGTGATGTCTTCGAGCGTTGCGAAGTTTGAGCTGGGATAGTTTTTTTCGCGTTGCCCGTAGAGGAGTGACGTCGCATCAGGGCTTCGAAACGGCTCGTTGGACGTGACGATGCCTTCCTTCAACGCGTTGGTTGAAATCCTTTCGCATTGGTTTGGACGACGCGATTCGGTGCCTTGGCAGAGGAACGTGTTCGCAGCCCACCGTGGCGCAACGCCATCTGGATAGAAGCGCACATCGCCAGCGCGGCGTTCGATTTTGATCCAGCGATTCAGTAACTTGGGATCGACTTTGTTGTCGGTGAATTGTTTCGTCCATGCGACTTGATCGTTTTTCTCAACCGCTTGCGGATTGAGTTTTCCAAAATCGTAGTGACCATGAAAGCCAACGTAGGTAAGGCCTTGCGGGAAATCACTGGAAAACAGTCGACGTTTTCCGCCGAGGAAAAGCCGTGAACACGACGAGACGCAGTGTCCCGACACGACGGTGGTCACACCGCGTTCGCGAAAGAGCTCACCCAGGCGATAGCCCGTCCAAGAATTTCCGCCCATGGAGTTTCTGAGCACGACGTGGGTGATGCTGGGGCGCTTGGCGAATTCTGCTTTGACACGATCAAGGTCGGGACGCACGACTTCGCCCGAGAGAATCATCACGTCGTTGATGAGCTTGATGTCCATGGCGTTCGACACCACGGGTAGCCCGTAAAGCGCAGCGAGAACAACGATGTTGCGAGTAGCGACTCGCGCCAGCGAAAAACTCATCCCGCTCAAAACTTCAAGCGCTTAAACAGCGTCTCAGGCACGTGCTTGACCGCGAGCAAAATAAGCCACCAAAACTTCGGTAAGTAGACGACGTTACGTTTGCGTTCAATCCCGTTGACAATGCCTTGTGCGATTTGCTCCGGCGTTGCCCACAGTGCGCCTTTTTTTGCGACGTGCGACATCATCGGCGTGTCGATGAAGCCGGGTTTCACGGTGAGCACATTCACGCCGAGATGCGACATTCGCGCTCGTAGCCCGGAGCAATACGCGCTGAGTCCGGCTTTAGCAGCGCCATAGGCATGGTTGCTATAGCGCCCGCGATCACCCGCCACCGACGAAATGACGGCGACACTACCTCCGCCACTGGCCGCCATGTAGTTACACAGGAGCTGCGCCCAAATCGCCGCGCTCGTGAAATTCACATTGATCTCGTCGGCAAGGTAGACCGGATCGGTGTCAGCGCGATCAGATTTCGTTAGGCTGCCGTGCGCGATGAGCGCGATGTTCGCCGAGCCGAGCGCTGCGACCGCGGCTTGCGCGTAGCTCGTTGATGCGATGTCGCCGGCATGCACAGTCACTTCGACCGCACCGCGAACACGTGCGTCAGCAGCAATTTTTTTAAGCTCACTCGCGTTTCGGCCGTAGAGCACGAGCGAGTGTTGCGCTGCGGCCCAAATACGAATTGCGGCTTGAGCAACGGCAGAAGTAGCGCCTACGATGATGATGTTCATGTGTACGTCCTGAAACTACGAGCAATATTCGCGGTGGAACTGGGTGGCTCCCTCTCCCCTGGAGGGAGAGGGTTGGGGAGAGGGGGGACGCGATTCGGAGCGCGATGTGTGTTCTTCAATCCGACTTCCCCCTCTCCCCTAACCCCTCTCCCTCCAAGGGAGAGGGGAAGCTTCACGTCATTCGTCCTTTCGTCATTCGTCCTTGCCTTCACTCATTCGTCCTTGCCTTCACTCATTCGTCATTGCCTTTCGCCACCCTGCGCCAAAAACTAGACGAAACGTTTGGATCACGAAGCGCTTCAAGTGATTGCCACTGCGGAAAAAAGCGTTTAAACATCGCGTTTGACATTCGTGAATCCTTGGCGGGATAGACGCGACCACCCGCGTCGGCAACCATGGCGTCAGCGCGATCAAGGGCACGCAATTCGCGCTCGCCCGGTGCAGGAATATCAAGGGCCACCGTCACGCCCGGCATGGGGAAACTCAGCAAACCGGGCGAGCGGCGTTCGCCAAAGGTTTTGATGACCGCAAGGTAGCTCGCTACGTTGGATGTGCGCAAATGCGTGAGGATTTGCGCCACAGTGTCGGCCGCATCAACCCTAGGAACCACGAACTGATACTGCACAAACCCGCGCTTTCCATACCCGCGATTCCAGGCGCCCACCGCGTCGAGCGGATAGAAAAATTGCCACAACGGCAGCGTTGTTTCAGACGCCGTTTTCATGGACTGCGAGCGATAGTAAGCGCCGTTAAACGCTCGTGCGCTCCAAGGCCGAAGCAACGATGAGGGCATATCAACAGGCAGTGAAACTTTAGCGGCAACCGGCTGCGACCACGGCGCTTCGCCCACCGTGTGCTTGCCGCGAAAAAACACGCCACGCAGCCGGTGATGCATGGTGTCGATCCAACCCACCGTGTAGGGCCAATCATTACTGGCGGACTCGAGCGCGATGAATTCATCGACCGAGGCACTCGGGTCGCCGCGTCCAAATAAACGCGTTTGTTGGGTGATGCCGTTGCCAGCCACTCGCAGCAATTGAATCCGAGCGCGTTCGATCAAGCCGGTCAATCCGAGTCCGCCGATCGTTGCAGCAAACAGCGTATCGCCCGGCTTGAGTTGAAGGGCGCCATCGCCTCTGCGCAACGTCATCGACAGCACAAATCGCCCGAACGTGCCAGCGCTCAGATGATTTTTTCCGTGTACGTCGTTGGCAATCGCACCACCCAGCGTCACGAATCGGGTGCCCGGCGTGACCGGCAAAAACCAACCTTGCCGCAACGCCACCTCGGCGATATCTGCAAGCGATGCACCCGCTTCACATTCGATCACGCCGCTCGTTGCATCGAACGCAATCAACCGATCACGGCGAAAGGTGTGTAGCAGCAAGCCGCCATCGTTGACGCAAACATCACCGTAACTGCGGCCCAGTCCGCGTGGGAGCCAGAGACCGTCGGGCAGGGTGTGATCATCTGCAAACGCGTGACGATGCACGGCCTGAAAGCCGCGACCCCAAGGCTGATCGAGCGAGAGCGGATTCATCTCGGGTAAATTGGCTCGCGCACTACCAACCCCTCGACAAGCTCAGGGCGAACAGCTTCGCTAGCGCGCCGCTGAATCAATCGAGCAACAAAGGAATCCACAACGTACCCAAAATCGCCAACATACAAAACGCAATGATCGCGAGCCACACGGTAATCCACGGCGAATTTCTCGGCTGCGGCGGGGCAACTGGTGGCGCGCTGTTGTAGCGCTCTAGCGCTTGATGCAGCAAACGCGGCATCTGCGGGACAGCTTGCGAAAGATACGGCGCTTGCTCTGTGAGCCGTTTCATCACGGCTTCGGGGCCGATTTGATCTTTCATCCATTTTTCAAGGAACGGCTGTGCGGTAGCCCACAAATCCAAATACGGGTCGAGCTGTCGACCGAGACCTTCGGTGTTGAGCAAGGTCTTTTGCAGCAACACCAGCTGCGGTTGAATTTCTACGTTGAAACGCCGCGACACCGAAAAGAGCCGCATCAGCACTTTTCCAAATGAAATGTCGGCCAAGGGTCGATCAAAAATCGGCTCGCAGACGCTACGAACAGCGCTTTCCAGCTCGTCAACGCGAGTGCCTGCGGGTACCCAGCCTGATTCAATGTGTGCTGAGGCAACGCGGCGGTAATCCCGTCGAAAAAACGCCAAAAAGTTTTCCGCTAAGTAGCGCCGATCATCATCATTGAGCGTGCCAACGATTCCAAAATCCATGCCGACATACTGCCCTACATGCGGTGCATCGGTGCGCACAGCAATATTGCCCGGATGCATATCAGCGTGAAAAAAGCCATCGCGAAACACTTGCGTGAAAAAGATTTCAACACCGTCGCGCGCTAGCTTTTTGATGTCGACGCCCGCCGCGCGAAGCTTGTCGATTTGGTTGACCGGCGTGGCGTAGAGTCGCTCCATCACCATCACCGTTTGCTCGCACCAATCCCAATAAACCTCG
>JAAFHR010000232.1:4263-5780 GCA_013298455.1 Betaproteobacteria bacterium
ATTAGACGCTTCGCGCATCAAATCCAATTCGTCATGCAAGTACTTATCGAATTCGGCCACCACTTCGAGCGGCTTCAACCGACGACCATCCGCACTCAGCCGATGCACCCAACCCGCTAGCACCCGCAGGATCGCAATATCGCTCTCGATGATCGGCTTGATACCGGGGCGAAGCACCTTCACCGCCACGTCGCGCGATTCAAAGGCGTCGCCCACTTTGAGTTGAATTTGCGCGAAATGCACCTGCGCCACGCTGGCGCTGGCCACGGGCGTCCAATCAAACTGCGTGAACACGTCGTCAAGGTTTCGCTGATACGCCGCATCCAACACACCCTTCACGGCGTCTTTTGAAATGGGCGGCACACGATCTTGAAGCAGCGAGAGCTCCGCGGCGATGTCGGGCGGAATCAAATCAGGGCGGGTTGAGAGCACCTGACCAAACTTCACAAAGATCGGGCCGAGCGATTCCAGCGCCAAGCGCAGCCGCTCACCGCGCGGCGCAACATGTTTGCGATTGCCCAGCAGCCACGCCACCGCCCGGAGCAGGGGTTTGTCAGTGTCACGGAGCACAAACTCGTCGAGTCCGTAGCGATGAAAAACGCCAATAATTTTGGCAAGACGAAATAGACGCATCACTGCATTCTATTTGCCTCATCCAATGTCAACGCGGCTTGACGCAAAGCAAGGTCAGCCTCAGCGACACCAAGGATCGGTTCGACCCGCAAGGCTGTTTGCGCCGCCTGATGTTTCGCTCTCCACAACATGGCAAGGGAGATGCGCTTACAACGCGCGTTGGTGGCTCGCTCCCTACAATAGCAACATGCCTACGCAAGACCCCCTCCTCTGGCAATTCTCTCTCTCGTCGGTCAACGCTGTTTTGTGGTTGTTGATCCTGCTGTTGGCGCTGTGGATGGGGCTTCGCATGAAGTGGGGACGGCTCGTTGCCATTACGGCCTTCATCACGCTCGATTTGATCGCATTTGGCGCGTTTGTTCGCCTGACCGATAGCGGCTTGGGGTGCCCCGATTGGCCCGGTTGCTACGGCAAATTGCTGCCCACGCAAGCCAAGCTTGAGATCAATCAAGCCATCGCCGAACAAGGCGGCACACACGGCGCAGTAAGCCACGGCAAAGCGTGGATCGAGATGCTGCACCGCTACGTGGCAAGTTTCATCGGCGCGCTGATTCTGGTGATGTTTATTCGAGCACTTATCGCCAAACTGCGCCCCGAACGATCAATGTTTTCGTATGCGCGAACCGAAGTCGGCGTGGTTTGGCCGCTCTTTTTGCTCGTCGTTGTGTCACTGCAAGGGCTCTTCGGCAAGTGGACCGTCACCCTGAAACTCATGCCCATCATCGTCACCACGCACTTGATGGGCGGCATGACGCTCTTCGCGCTCTTGATTTGGTTTTGGATGCGCGAACGGGATCGATCGGGTGACGTGCGCGCTACCCCAATTGCCGCCAGCGGGGCAACGCGCGGCTTGGTGTGGCTCGCGATGCTGGTGTTAGCGGGGC
>JAAFHR010000233.1 GCA_013298455.1 Betaproteobacteria bacterium
ACAAAATCCGCCGGAACAATGTCGCCGAGATGCAGCACGTAGGCGGTGACTGCGTACACCTCTTCGGTGGTGAGCGTCTTCGGGTTGTTCCAAGGCATGGCGCGGTTGATGTAGTCCCACAGCGTCGAGAGCTCCGATAGTTTCATCAACGTCGTGCGTTGCGCTGCCGCGCCTTTGGCATCAAGCACCATGCCCGCCACGCGCCCCGTTTTCATGTCGGCCTTGGTCGTGCCTCCCGCAATCGGTGTGAATACTTCGTTGGATTCACCAAACACGCCGTGACAGCTTTCGCACTTGGCTTCCCACACGTCTTGGCCTTTTTTCACCGACCCCGAACCGACCGGAAGCCCTTTGAAATCGGGGCGTACGTCAATGTCCCAGGCTTTGATTTCGGCGGGTGTGGCGGGGCGACCGAGGGAGGGGAATTTCGTGTCGGCGTAGGTCGAATGCGCCATCGCGATGACGCACGCACCTGTTAACAGCCGTACCCATAAAACCTTATTGTCGTCTTTCCCGCGCAGGCGGGAATCCATCGTCGGTGTGGAGCCGTTCTCCGACTGATTGCTAATGCGTACGCCACCATGGATTCCCGCCTTCGCGGGAATGACGGAGGGGAGGTGCGGCTGGAAAAACTTACGCCACACGAACATTGCTCACCTCCCCATTGGCCGACACCAACCACGATTGAATCGCGTTGTTGTGGTACGTTGAACGACTGCCGCGCACGGCTCGTAGCGCGGTCATGGTGGGCTGAATGTGGCCGGTCGAATCGGTGGCGCGAGACTGCAAAATCGCGTCGCTGCCGTTCCACGTCCAGTTGAAATTGAAGCGCGTTAAGCACTTATCGAGAATCGGCGTTTCGAGTCGCGCGTCTTTCCAATTTTTTCCGCCGTCGGTCGAAATTTCTATGCGGCGAATCTTGCCGCGTCCGCTCCACGCGATGCCGGTGATCGCATAGAAGCCTTTGTCCAGAAGCACTTGCCCGCCGCTAGGCGAGGTGATCACGCTCTTCACCTCTTGGATGCTCGTGTAGCTGCGGTGCATACCGTCGGGCAGCAAATCCACGTAGTGAATGTTCTCGTCTTTGGTGGCGTAGGGCATGTCGCCCACTTCGATACGGCGCAGGTATTTCACCCACGACACGCCCTGCACACCGGGCACGACAAGTCGAAGCGGATAGCCGTTTTCGGGGCGGAGCATTTCGCCATTCATGCCGTAGGCAACCATCACATCGTCGAGCGCGTTGGCTAGGTTGATGGTTCGCGTCATGCCGCTGCCGTCCGCGCCCTCAGCCAAAATGTATTTCGCTTTTTTGAGATCGATCCCGCAATCATCGAGCAGCCATTTCAGCGGCACGCCGGTGTATTCGCAGCATGAGAGCATGCCGTGCGTGTACTGAACCGTGGGCACGGCCACATTGCCCCATTCCATGCCGGTATTCGCGCCGCATTCGATGAAATACATCCGAGAGATTGACGGCAAACGCATCAAATCATCCATGGTGAACACCTTGGGCGTTTTCACCAAGCCGTTGATCATGAAGCGATGTTCGCGCGGGTCGATGTCCCAAAAGCCTTGATGATGCCGCTCGAAATGCAGACCACTCGGCGTGATGATGCCGAAGAAGCCTTGTAGCGGCGCGAAGCTCACACTGGCCGCACTCACCCGCGTCAAACCGGGGCTTTCGCGACGTTGCAGATTTTCCTCAAACTTCGATGGCGTGCCGTAGCCCTTGGCAGCGACGGGCGCGCCCAAACCGGTGCTGTGCGCGGGCAGTTTCAGGATCGCCGGATCGCCGTCGCTGGCGAAAGCGTTGGCCGTAGCGCCCATCGCTGTAACACCGCTTGCTGTTGCAAATGCGCGCCGCAAAAACGTTCGGCGATCATCACGCGACAAACTCATCGCGTCTTTGGTGAGAAAGAATTCGGGCGCCTTTTGTAGGCGGCCGGGGCGGGATGCGATGGGGTTCGTCATTTAGTTTGTCGCCATGAAGCGCTCAGCCTGGCGCTTGGTTTTCGCGCGTTCGCGAGCGGTTTCGGCATCGCGCGAAAGCAAGTTCACGCAAGCGGAACGACAAATTTCAATGAGCGTTTCATCGCTCATTTTGTAGAGCGCAAGTGCGCCGTCCTTTCGACGTGTTGCAACGCCCGCGTCATACAAACTGCTCAAGTGGCGCGAAGCTGCACTTTGCGACAGCCCCGTTTTTGCAACGACTTCGTTCACGCTCAGCTCGCTATTGCAAACCGCATGAATCACTTTAAGTCGCGACGGATCAGCGAGTAGCGAAAAGTATCGCGAAACTTGTTCGAAGAGAGGATTGAGTTCTTCCATACGCTCCGCTTCCCAAAGCCAACCGTAACGGGGTTGTTATGTTTGAGATTATGCGCATATGCGCATATTCGGCGGTAAGTGTTTTCCCTTGCCAACGGCAACATGGCGGGCGCGAACGCTTCGACGCGCGCTCTTTGCTGGATAAATGACTCTATCGCTCAACGCCAATAGAGGATTGGCGTAAAACGAATTAAAAACGCGCTTCGAGAACGCGTCAAAAATTGCCAATGCCCTTGTGCGATATTGGCTTCAATAAGAAAGCCGTAACACTGGCGTCAGATTGTGAACGCCGCGCAGCAGCGTGCCGCGCGCGAGTATCTGCGGCCTAAGACTCCGCGAGCTTCATCTCAATCGTGGCGCGATCACGTACTTCGCGAACCCACGATTGATAGGCTTCGTCGCCCTTGCGCTCGCGGATCGCGGCGCGCGCCGCTTGGCGGGTGCGATCTGCAGTGACGTCTTGCGAGCGCCGCTCGGTGACCTCGATCAGGTGAAAGCCAAACTGGGAACGCACGGGACCGACCACAGTGTTGAGCGCGGCTTTTTGCATCGCGCCCTCGAATTCGGGCACGGTTTCGCCCGGCGACACCCAGCCTAAATCTCCGCCGCGCGATGCGGTGGTGTCTTCGCTGCCGAGTTTGGCGATGTCTTCGAATTTTGCGCCGCCTTTGATGCGCTCAGCCAAGCGCTCGATCTTGGCGCGCGCTTCAGCTTCGCCCACCAAATCATTGACGCGAACCAAAATGTGACGCGCTTTGTTTTGCTCGACGATGGCTTTTTCGATCACGCCCGTCTTCTTGTCTTGCAAGCGCAAAATGTGGAAGCCGTTAGCGCTTCGGAGCACTTCGCTGTTCGCGCCCACGGCAAGTTTTTCTGCGGCTTCTGAGTAAACCGCAGGCAAACGATCCGCCTGACGCCAACCGAGTGAGCCACCTTGAGCCGCGTCGTTGGTGTCAGAAAACACCGCCGCCACTTGGCCAAACGGCGTACCCGATTTGATCTGCTTCAACGCCTCTTCGGCGCGTTTGCGGCGCGCCTCGATTTGATCGGGCGTCGCTTGCTCGGGCACCAAAATCAAGATGTGTGAGAGCTGATATTCGGTGGGGGCTTTGTCGGCTTGCGCCTTGTTGGTGACGAGATAGCCGTCAATTTCATTATCGGTCACGACAACACGTGATTCCACTTCCCGATCACGCACCCGATTAATGATGATTTCGTTTTTGAGTTCTTCGCGGAACTGCTCAAAGCTCACGCCATCTTCCTTGAGCCGAGCGGAGAATTGCTGCATCGACATTTTGTTTTGCGCGGCGATGTTTTGTAGCGCCGCCGTGACCACTTCTTCATCCGCACGAATGCCGTTTTCCTTAGCGTATTGCAGTTGCACGCGTTCGTTGATGAAGCGCTCCAAGACTTGCGCATCGAGCTCGCTCTCAGGCGGCGGCGTGACGCCTTGGCGCTTCAATTGGCTGATCACCGCGCGCTTTTGCGCATTGAGCTCAAAGCGTGTGATGACCTCATCGTTGACCACGGCCACCACTCGGTCGACCAGCACCACGCGGCCCTGCGCGAATGAGGTGCTCGATGAAACGACGCTCAGTGAGAGGAGCGTGGCTGCAACCGCGGAGGCGAGGGTGGAATGCTTAAAAAATGACTTCATGGCGTGTTGGGAGTCCAAGGCGTAAAGGAGGGGCTATTGGGATTATCTACGCGACGACGGGTTGGGTTGTCGTAGAGCAGGGAATAGCCGGGAATGTTTCGTTTCAAAATGTCGAGCGGATTGGCGCCAACGCGCGCCAAACCAATCAGCTCAAGTTGCAAAAAGTAAGCCGTGGTCGTGGTCGTGGTTGAAGTAGCCAAGCGCTGCCCCACCGCGCGAATCACATAACAGCAGCCGTCGTATTCCAAGCCGATCACACTCTCGGTCAAACGCCGATCAGCGAGCGAAAAGTTAACGCGGCCCACGCCGTAGAGGTTTCGAAGAATCGGCCATTGCACCGACGCATCGATTTGTTTGACGCGCACTGAGCCCGTTTGCGTGGCGAGCTCGCGAATGGTTCGGTAATTTAGATTCAGCGTTCGCGCTCGATCCGGCGTGTAGCGAAGCCCTGCAGAAAAGCGCTCGGTGCGACCCTCGCTCGCGTTGTACTGCGTGTTGGTTTCAAGGTAGAGCGCGTCGGTCACACGGCCCTGCGCCGAGAGCAAAATGTCGGAGGCGTTTCGATCACGCGGCGCTTCGCCGAGCGTGACGCGCTGCTCGTTGAAATAAAAGCGCTCGCCCAGGGTCACTCGGAGACGCTCTTTCTGCGACACCGGATCAAACAGCCGAGACGTCACGCCGACTGAGAGCTGCGCTGTGTCGCCAATACGATCTTGCCCAACGTAGCGGTTTTCGCTAAAGAGCTGCAGCTGGTTGAAATCGGCCAACGCCGTGTCGAAAAACGGTGTTTTGCTTTGATCGCGATACGGGATGTAAGTAAACATCGCAC
This sequence comes from Betaproteobacteria bacterium, assembly GCA_013298455.1. Classification (GTDB taxonomy): domain Bacteria; phylum Pseudomonadota; class Gammaproteobacteria; order Burkholderiales; family Casimicrobiaceae; genus Casimicrobium. The sequence continues at coordinate 4,818 of JAAFHR010000233.1, forward strand.
GCGGCTCGAGCGTTTGCTGAAACGCCTGCCCAAAAATCTTGGTGCTGCGATCAAAGTACAAACCGCCGTCGAGGCTGGTGATCGGCAGCACGCGGGTTGAATCGGCGTAGTCATCAAATACGCTCGTCAAGCGATATTTGGTGGCGTGCAAACTCACTTTCGGCGTTAAAAAGCCCGCCGGAACTTCGTAGCGATACGCGAGCGAACCCAAGGCATACGAACGATAACCCGAGGGAAACGACGGGTTCGGATACTCAAATCGTGTGATGTCGGTGGTGAGCTTCGCTTCGAATCGCTTCGATGGACCGAATCGATAGATGGGCGATTCAGCGGTGAGCTGCGGCAGCCGATCATAGGGTGGCAGCACCAATGCGGCGGGGTCTTGTAGCGTTTGGAAGCGCTGCGCTTTCGCGCTAAACACCCAATCGGAATTTTTGTACGTGAGCGTTGCGTCTCGCGGCAGTGTGGTGATCGAGGTGATCGCTACGTAGTCGGCCAAATCGATGAAATAGCGCGGATCGGAAACGCGATTGAAATTCAGCGCGAGCGATAAATTCGGCGTGAAAAGCTGTAAGTGACGCAGATTTTCAGCGCGTCGCGTGGTGCCCGTTTGATTGTCCTTCGGAAGAATTTCCCCCGCCCATTCGCCGCTGGCAACGCCCAGCGGCGTGTTTTCGATATAGCGGAATTGGCCGTTTAACATCCCGCCGCGCTTGGTCATCAAACGCGATGTCAAGGTCGCGTCGTAGTTCGGCGCGATGTTGAAGTAATAGGGAATTTGAAAGTCAAAACCACGGCTGCCGCTGCTGCCGTAGGTCGGCGAGAGAAAGCCGCTCTTTCGCTCGTTTTTCAACGGAAAGGTGAATTCTGGCAACCACACGATGGGCAACGGGCCGAGATATACCTTCGCGTCTTTCGCAGTGCCGATGCCCTTGTCGTCATCGATATCGAGTGTGCCAACG
>JAAFHR010000234.1 GCA_013298455.1 Betaproteobacteria bacterium
GCGACGGATGTCACCACGCCACCCTCCATCGCGCTCGAAAAAAAGCTCGGCGTTTGCCAAGATTTCGCACAGGTAATGATCGCTTGTTTGCGCTCATTGGGCTTATCCGCCAAATACGTCAGCGGCTATTTGCTCACTCAACCACCGCCCGGAAAACCGAGGCTCATCGGCGCCGACGCATCCCATGCCTGGGTCGCCGTGTACAGCCCCGAACAAGGCTGGCTCGAATTTGATCCGACCAACAACTGCATCGCGGGTGAGAGTCATGTGGTCGTTGGCTACGGGCGGGATTACGCAGATGTCGCTCCACTTCGAGGCGTGATCCGAGGCGGCGGCTCGCATACGTTGCAAGTCGCGGTGACCGTTGCGCCAAGTGATGAGTTGCCGATGGCGCAGTCGCAGTCGCAGTCACAGTCACAGTCGCAGTCGCAACGGCAGTAACGCTGTAGGAGCGGTTTCACCGCGATTCCCCTTTCGAAACTGCGCTCTGTATTCGGCCGAAATCGCGGTGGAACCGCTCCTACAGTTCACTGCCAGACTCGGGGGCAACCCTCATCCCCAACCCTTCTCTCGCCCGCAGGAAAAGGGAGGGAATCTAGCCCTTCCGAAAATACCCACTCACATCTGGCGTTAACCGAGCGGGCTTTCGTGATTGCGCGTTGATGGGGCAGTAATCGGTCAACGCCTGCGCCAACAACACACCATCGCGCTGTCGCAAAATTTGCGTGTGCCGTTGATAACGTAATCCGACGGCACGCCCCGTCCATGTGCGAGCGATGATCGTATCGCCGAGGACGGCTTCGGCTTTGTAATCAATCTCGTGGCGCAGCGCGACCCACAGTAAATTCGCTCGAAACGCAGGTGTGGTGAGTGAATTCCAATGCGCCACCGCCACATCTTGCACCCAGCTCAAATACACGACGTTGTTGACGTGCCCCAGCTCATCAATGTGAGCGGGCTGCACATCGCGCGTTATCTCAAACGGCGGCAGCGGCGAATCTTTCCAAGGGGGCTCGTCTATCATCATGAATCAATCATAAGGCGCTTCGAGCGCTCGCGAAACATCCCCGCCATGGCTCAATTCACTAAACACATTCTCTTTACCGATTCCGATGGCCGCGCCCGTTGGCGCAGCGAAACGATCGAACTCGATCAAGGCAAGCCAGAGTCTCGGCTCTCGGCCTTGATGACCTCCGGCGGCTATCAACTCCGCGAAAGCCCGGTTGGATTTCGCAGCCAATTTCATTGCACAGGCGCGCCGCAGTGGGTGTTTATCTTGAGCGGCGAAATGGCGATTGGCCTGCAAGACGGCAGCTTTCGACACTTTAAAGCGGGTGAGCACTTTTACTCGGCCGACGTGTTGCCCGACGGCGAAACGTTTGACGCGTCGCTGCACGGCCACTGTTCAAAACAAGTCGGTGACGCTTCGCTTGTCACGCTGTTCGTACGAGATTAGGCGACAGAAATGGCACTGAGCTCCACCATCTTTCGCTGCAAACTCAATATCGCCGATCTTGATCGCGGCTACTACGCCGATCATGCGTTAACGCTTGCTCGGCACCCGTCGGAAACCAACGAGCGGATGATGATTCGCGTGCTGGCGTTTGCCATGCAAGCGAGCGAGACCCTTGCTTTTGGCAAAGGCATCTCCACAGACGACGAGCCCGCGCTCTGGGACAAAGACTTAACGGGATCGATCACCCAGTGGATCGAGGTCGGTCTGCCCGATGAGCGCTTAGTGCGCCGCGCCTGCGGTCGTGCAGACCATGTCACCGTGCTCCTCTACGGCGGAAAAACGGCCGACATGTGGTGGCAGCAAAACGGCGATGCGCTATCCAAGCAACACAAACTGACGGTGAGAAACGTCGCCGGACTCAGCAGCAAAGCACTCGCCTCGCTTGCCGAAGGCTCGCTCGATCTGCAATGCACGATCCAAGAGGGCGAAGTGTGGATGGCGAGCGCAGACCAACGATTTCAAGTGGAGATGCAGGTGCTACAGGTACCGCGGGATCGCTACTGATGCGCTGCTAACGGATCAAATCCCAAGCCATCATCGCCACTGCAATCGTCATCACTGCTACGCCGCCCCAACCAAACCAGCGGGTCTTTTTTCCCGCAGTGAATCGACCCATGACCTGCTCGTTGGTCGCCAAGAGCATTAGGCCAAACATGATGGGTACCGCCACAATGCCGTTCACAATGGCGCTCCAGAGGAGCGCTTTCATCGGATCAATGGGCGTGAAGTCTAGGAGCGTTCCGACCAAAGTTGCCAGCGCGACGATCGCGTAAAAGCCCTTTGCTTCAGACCAATGCCGCTCCAAGCCCTCGGGCCAATCAAACGCCTCAGCCACGGCGTACGCCGCTGACGACGCGAGCACCGGAACGGCGAGCAAACCGGTGGCGATGATGCCGCCCGCAAACAGCGCAAACGCGAAATCCCCAGCCAGTGGTCGAAGCGCAGCCGCCGCTTGCGCTGCTGAATCAACCTGCGTCACGCCCGCGGCATTGAGCACCACCGCGCCCAACACGATCACAAAAAACGCAATGCCGTTCGAGAAAAACATGCCGACAAAGGTGTCGAGTTTCACGCGCCGAAGCCCGCGACGAATATCGGCATCACTGCCGATGCGTCCGCCGCGCAAGCGAAGCTCTTCAACCTCTTGCGACGCTTGCCAGAAAAAAAGATAGGGTGAAATCGTTGTGCCCAGCACAGCAACAATCATCATCCAGTAGGCGCTGCTCCATTGCAACTTCGGAATCAGCAAATCATGCATCACCTGCGTCCACGGCACTTTTACGGTGAACACCGCCAAAACGTAAGCGAACAACGTCAGGGTCAGCCACTTCAAAATGGGCGCGAGCTTTCGGTACGGCACAAAGATTTGCAGCAGCACCGTCACTACGCCAAAGAGCAACGACCAGAGGTGCTCTCGACCGCCTGCGACGAGCTGAGCGGCCGAGCCCATCGCCGCAACGTCGGCAGCGATGTTGATCGTGTTTGCAACGACCAGCAACGCGACCAAGGTTAGAAGAAACCAGCGCGGCGTATGCGCCCGCAAGTTGGCTGCCACGCCCTTTCCTGTGACCCGACCCATCCGCGCACTCACCAACTGGATGGCGATCATGAACGGCAGCGAGAGAAACACCGTCCACACCAGCCCTGTACCAAACTGCGCGCCAGCTTGGGTATAGGTAGCAATACCCGAGGGATCATCGTCGGCAGCTCCGGTCACAACACCCGGGCCCACATGTCTGAGAAACGATGGAATTTTCTTCATAAATGTTTATAGCGCAATCGGCTGGCGCGGCTAAGACACCGCGCTCGCGCTACCATCCGAACTCGTTGGCATCATCAACAGCACAGGCGTCCACCATGCACTACGAAACCCTTTGGATTGAACGTCAATGCCCCGTAGCGGGGCCTATTCGCTTGCATGTGAAAGCATGCGGCCCTGCAGACGCTCCAGCACTGCTCTTCGTGCATGGCTTTCCTGAGTTTTGGTGGGCGTGGCGCGAGCAGTTGGCACACTTCTCGAGCGATTTTCGTTGCTACGCGATTGATCTTCGTGGCTTCAATCTGTCGTCGCAACCAACCGAAGTTGCCGCCTACAAAATATCATTGATTCTGGACGATTTGCGCGCGGTGATTGCGCAGCTCGGGGGCCATGTTCGCGCCATTGTTGCGCACGATTGGGGCGGCGCAGCGTCTTGGAGTTTGGCGGCGCAATCGCCCGAATTGATGGATCGATTCGTAGCGCTCAATTCGCCTCACACCATAACGGTTGCGAAAGCGCTCGCCTTTGATGAATCGCAGATCGCGGCGAGCCAATACATGAACTGGTTGCGAGCCGAGGGTGCCGAGGCGGTGCTCGCGGAAAACGGCTTCGAGCGCTTGCTAAAGATGGCGTCCGTTGAGGGAGAGGAGCACGTTGCCGCCTATCGAGAATGCTGGTCGCGTGGGCTCACTGGCGGTTGCAACTATTACCGTGCTTCGCCACTGCATCCCGATACGCCCGAGACTACGGGGCGGGCCGCATCCCTCTTTGCCGCGCTCCGAGCGGAGCAGTTTCGCGTTGAGTTACCGACAAAAATCATTTGGGGCATGGGCGATATCGCGCTTCGTCCGGTGCTATTGGACGACATAGAGACGCACGTTCCGAACGTGGAAATTACACGTATCGAAGGCGCCAGTCATTGGTTAGCGCGGGAGAATCCCGATGTGGTGAATGCGCTGATTCGGGAGTTTGTGAGCTGAAGAATTGTGAGCTAAGACGTGGGGCGGGCACTCCGTGCCCACCAAAGCGTTGCTAGTCATAGCGAATTGTGTTTCGGCGGATCGGTGGGCAGGGGCTGCCCACCCTACGCACTGAATTCCCGCCGTCGCGGGAATGACAGATTGACGCCTACGGCGCAACCTTCCCCACCAACTCTGGCACCAATGTCTTCACCGATTTGCCAGCAAAGTGGCGCACTAGATTTTCAATGACCAAGTTGCCCATGGCGATTCGCGTCTCGGTCGTGGCGCTTGCCACATGCGGCGCGAGCGCCACATTGGCTCGATTCATCAGCGCAGCGGGTACCTTAGGCTCGGCTTCGAATACATCAAGCCCCGCGCCCGCGATCAGATTGTTTTCAATGGCACAAATGAGCGCGGCTTCATCGACCACCGAGCCACGCGCCACGTTAACCAAATAACCCGTCGACCCGAGCGCTTCGAGCACTGCAGCGTTCACCAAGTGTTTCGTGCCCGCGCCCCCCGGCGTGATGGCGATCAGTACGTCAACGTCTCGCGCCATGTTCACCAAGTTGTCGTAGTAGCGATGCGGCACGTCTTGTTTGTTGCGACCGAAGTAGGAAATATTCATCTTCATCGCTTGCAATCGCGCCGCGATTTCTTTGCCGATGCGACCCAAACCGATGATGCCCGCGGTCTTGCCCCAGAGCGAATGGGTGAGTGGATATTGCCCCTTGAGCCAGTCGCCCGCTTCGACGTATTTGTGCGCCGCGACCAATTGACGGCAAGTCATTAGCGTCAAAGCGACTGCTGTGTCGGCGACTTCATCATTCAACACGTCGGGCGTGTTGGTGACTTTAATTTTTGCGGCTTCGCACGCTGCGAGTGGAATGCCGTCGTAGCCCACTCCAAACACAGAAACGATCTCCAAATGCGGGAAATTTTTCAGTTGCTCCGGTGAAATTTGCGAGCCACCAAAGGCCACCATACCCCGCGTGGTCGGCGCAATCTTGTCGATCAACGCACGACGATCCGTCGCGCCGTTGAGGTCATGAACGATGAAATTTTCGTTGAGCGGTTTCGCGAAGAAATCTGGAAGTGGGGCGATGGCGACGATTTCGGGTTTCATGTCTTTTAAGTGTGGGTGCGCGCGTCAACTGCGAGCAAGGCCGTGATTAAACCCGCATCTCCGGCTTCAGTCTCGATGACGTTCCGAAAACCCGCAGCCTTCGCCGTCTCCACGATTCGCTGATGGCTTGCGTACACGGGCAAAGCGAAGAGCGCAGTACGAATCGCTGCGTCTTTTACTAGCGACACCAAATTGTCAATCGCATCGCTACTCATCGCAGAAATTGCATTGATTTCACCGCGAGAGAGCAGCTCCAACAGCCCCGTGGGTGGCGTATTCGGCGCGCGACGGTGGTACGCGGTGATGGCATCAACGATTGCGCCGCGCCGGGTCAATTCGTCTCGCAACACTTCGCGGCCGTCGTTGCCGCGAAAGATCGCGATGCGTTTGCCCTTGAT
>JAAFHR010000235.1 GCA_013298455.1 Betaproteobacteria bacterium
CTCCATCGATGCCGACGTTGCGGTACGCGAAGCCCTTGCCAATTCAGTCACGCCGAACACCGTGTTTCCCGGCGACAATTCGCTCGCTGATCAACTGAAAATGGTGGCTCGCTTGATCGCTGCGCGGTCACGACTGCAGCACGGTCGGCAGATTTTTTACGTCTCGCTCGGCGGCTTCGATTTTCATGACAATTTGCTCGACGAGCAAGCCAATCGATTGAGCCGAGTCTCTGCGGCGATCAAGGCGTTTTACGACGCGACCGTTGAGCTGCAAGTCGCCGACAAGGTCACCACGTTCACCGCATCGGATTTCGGTCGCGCCCTGCTCTCCAACGGCCGCGGCACCGATCACGGCTGGGGCGGGCATCATTTCATCGTGGGTGGCGCCGTCAAGGGCGGCCGCGTCTATGGCCGGTTCCCAACGGTAGCGCTCGGCGCCAGCAGCCCAGAAGACGCAGGCGAAGGGCGATTGATTCCAACGACATCAGTTGACGAATATGCCGCCACGCTGGCGAGTTGGTTTGGCGTGACCGATCTGTCAACGGTGATGCCGCAACTGGGTCGGTTCTCGCGATTCAATATGGATTTTGTGTGAGTTAGCTTATTGTAAGGAAGCCTTAATAAATATGGGGTTGATAGATTTTTTGCTGTTTTACCATTGTTACATATTTGTCTATGAAGCCCAAACGATTTCTGGCATTATTGCAATAAGCTGTCATTCGAAACGGCGTCACAACGTCATTGGTAGAGACGCAGCTCACCTCGGCGCAAACACGCGATTCAGCACCTCGTCAAACGGAAATGCGTCACCCGGATCTACCTTACGGCGCTGCGTTTTGTCGCACGGCATCATCGCGCGATCCAAGTCTGAATGCCGCTTGATGCCGCTGCGCGAGATGCCGCGACGAGCGGTGATGTCGCGGAGTAGATTGACGAGGGAGGCCAGCTGCGCCTCGGGAAACGGATCAACGCCGTCACCATCGTTGATCAACTCAATGGCAATCGAGCGACCGCTGTAAGTCAACACATGATGCGCCACCTGCGATTCGGGCACGCTGGATCGGAGCGTGCCGTCACGATCAATCATGTAGTGAATGCCGAGATTAGGGTGCGCTTCGATCACGCGCGAGTTCTCCTCCATCGTGCCCGCTTTGATCCAAATCGGCTTGTTAGTTTTCGAGTCGCAAGTCGGGCCGCCCGTTGAGTGAAGCACGACCATGCTGATGGGTTCGCTGCGTGGCGAGCCGGATTTGCGGGCGTGGCTTGTGTTCGCGCCGAGCGTCAGCGCTAGGCTGACAACCAGCGCTACGCAAAACTTACGTCGATTCACGCCAAAAATGTCCGGCATTGGTGTCCGTTTCCGTTTTACTGAGTGGGAGGCAGCGAATTTGTATTTGCGTCCGGCTCAAGTATCCATCTCTCAACGCGTTGTCTCAACATCAAAGGCCATCATGAGTTCGAAATCCAATCAACCCCGGGCACCGCTGATGGTAGCGGCCACGCTCGCGCTGGCAGCTTCGGCAACAAATTCACAGCCAGCCTCACCGGCGGCGGTAACTGCTGCGTCACAAAAACTAGCGACCCCGGCAGTTTCGGGAGCCCTAGCCAAGCCGCTTGCCCCACGCGGCGTCGCCAGCGCTCCCATCATCAAGCCACCTAAGTTTGACATCCCGATCGTCATTCCGCCAAAGGGCCCGCCTGGTCCGCTGCCCCCTCCAACGCCGCCGAAGAGCTAGAGGTTCACCGTCGCGGAGCCCGAGCATCCCACGTTGCAAGGCTTGGCGTCGGGAGCGCTGAGTTCCGGTGGCTGTGTCGGGTGCGAGCACAGCACCTAGGCGTTGCTTGAAAGCAGCCCCACTCGGCGCAGAAACGCTGCGAGCGCGTCGACGTCCACAAATCGATGCGCTTGCATCCCCAGGCACGTTGCCGCCGCTACATTCTGCTGTTGATCATCTACGAACACGGCGCGATCGCTCGCGACGCCTGCCGCCCGCAATGCGACTTCGTATATTCCAGCATCGGGTTTCGCGACCCCAACTTCACTGGAATTGATGATTGAGTCAAATTGATCCAGCAAGCCGAGCGCGGCAAGATCACGGTTCAAGCGATCAGTGGCATTCGTAACGAGAATGACGGCGGCCTGCTCGCGCACCTGCCGAACCAGCTTCAGGACCGGCAGATTGACCGTGCCGTTGGGTGTCGACCATGCTGCAACGGCCTCGACGACTCGCGCCCTAGGATGGCGCTGACTTAACGTCGCCACAAAGCACTGCCGCCACGTATTGTCGGAAATTCGTCCGGTGATGACATCCTCGATGAGCGCTGGCTCAAAGGCGACCCGCCGAATTGCACCGGCGGGCAAATCGTGCGCGAGTTCGAGCCGCGCATCTGACCGAGGCCAGAGTCGCAAAACGCCATCAAGGTCGATCAGTAGCGCCTGAGAGTTTTGTCTCGATTCGAGCATTGTTGCCCCTCACTGCATCATGCTGCATTCTGTTGTAGCGGTTGGCTCGCGGGCCGCTCCGCGATACGTAGTCGTCAGTCCGTAGATGCAATACAGCCAGTCTTCGCGAGCGCCCCACCCAGCTTGCTGGTGCGCTTGCCTCTTCGCTAACAGAGGCGGGGAATTGCAACGAAAAAAAAGACAGCCGAGGCTGTCTTTTTTGTTCGAAACGACGATTACGCCTTTTCGATCACCTTTGACACGGTCCAAGATTTGGTCTTGGAGTACGGGCGGCAGGCTTTGATTTCAACCAGATCGCCTTCTTTGGCGGTGCTGGTTTCATCGTGGGCATGGTACTTTTGGCTTTTGGTCACGACCTTGCCGTAGAGCGGGTGCTTCACGCGACGCTCAACCAATACCGTAACGGTTTTGGTCATTTTGTCGCTCACCACGCGACCGGTTTCGGTAGCGATCAATGGCGTTTTCACTGCGGTTTGGGCTTCGCTCATTTTGCTGCTGCCTTTTGATTGAGCACAGTCTTGACGCGTGCAATGTCGCGACGAACACGGCCCAATTGGGTCGGGTTCTGCAACTGTTGCGTTGCTTTTTGCATGCGCAAGCTGAAGTGAGTTTTGTAGAGCTCGGTCAACTCGGTGTTGAGTTCAACAGGGCTCTTGGCTTTGAGTTCGGATGCTTTCATCGTTGATTCCTTTTGACCGTGTTAACCGAGCAAACGGGCAACAAACGTAGTGGCAATCGGGAGCTTCGCAGCGGCGAGCAAGAATGCTTCGCGCGCCAAAGGCTCAGCCACACCGTCCATCTCGTAGAGCACCTTACCGGGACGAATCTCGGCAACGTAGTACTCAGGATTACCTTTACCGTTACCCATACGGACTTCGGCTGGTTTTTTCGAGATTGGCTTGTCGGGGAAAATGCGAATCCAGATCCGTCCGCCACGTTTGATGTGGCGGCTGATCGCACGACGCGCTGCTTCGATTTGACGTGCTGTCAAGCGGCCACGGCTGGTGGCTTTGAGGCCAAACTCACCGAAGCTCACTTTGTTGCCGCGCGTCGCGAGACCTTTGTTACGGCCTTTTTGTTCTTTGCGGTATTTTCTTCTAGCTGGCTGTAGCATTTCTCACTCCTGCAGGGCGACGGGGACGACGCTGCTCGCGCGGCTCTTCGGCCGGTGCGGCGGCGGCGGTCTCAGCGGCGGTGAGTCCAAGGGTTTCGCCCTTAAACACCCACACTTTGACGCCAATGATGCCGTAGGCGGTTTTGGCTTCCGAGAAGCCGTAATCGATGTCAGCGCGCAACGTGTGAAGCGGAACGCGACCTTCGCGATACCACTCGGTGCGTGCGATTTCAGCACCGTTCAAACGACCCGCGCTCATGATCTTGATGCCTTGAGCGCCCAAACGCATTGCGTTTTGCATGGCGCGCTTCATTGCACGGCGGAACATGATGCGCTTTTCGAGCTGTTGGCAAATCGAATCGCCGATCAACTGAGCATCGGTTTCGGGCTTACGGACTTCTTCGATGTTGAGTGCAATTTCGCACTTCATCATCTTACGGAGTTGCACGCGGAGCGCTTCGATGTCCTCGCCTTTTTTGCCGATTACAACACCGGGGCGGGCGCTGTAAATGGTGATGCGTGCGTTCTTAGCAGGACGCTCGATCATGACTTTCGAAACGTTCGCGTTTTTCAGCTTCTTGAGCAGGAAGGTGCGAACTTCGTAGTCTTCTTTGACCTTGGTAGCAAAGGTCTTGCTATTGGCGTACCACTTCGAGGTCCAAGCGCGCGATACCGCGAGACGGAACCCAGTGGGATTAATCTTTTGACCCATATGATCCCTTAGTTCCCAACGGTCACGTGGATGTGACAGGTTTGTTTCAGAAGACGTGCGCCACGACCCTTAGCGCGAGCAGCGAAGCGGCGCATCACGAGGGCTTTGTCGACGTAAATGGAGGTCACTTTGAGCTCGTCGATATCGGCGCCATCATTGTGCTCGGCATTCGCGATTGCGGATTCGAGCACTTTCTTGATGAGACCAGCCGATTTCTTCGGGCTGAAAGCGAGCAGGTTCAACGCCTTCGCGACGGGAAGACCACGAACCTGATCGGCGACCAAACGCGCTTTCTGGTCAGAGACCGGAGCGCCTTTCATAATTGCGATAGTTTGCATGATTCGTCCTTACTTCTTCGCGACTTTTTTGTCGGCCGGGTGGCCTTTGAAAGTGCGGGTGAGCGCGAATTCGCCGAGCTTGTGACCGACCATCTGATCAGAAACGTACACGGGAACGTGTGCTTTGCCGTTGTGCACGGCGATGGTCAAACCAACAAAGTCAGGCGTCACGGTAGAACGACGCGACCAAGTTTTAATTGGTTTCTTGTCGTTCTTGGCCAGTGCCACATCAACTTTTTTGGCGAGGTGGGCGTCTACAAACGGCCCTTTTTTAACGGAACGTGCCATTGTGATTAACCCTTCTTCGCAGCGTGACGCGTGCGAACGATCATGCTGTCAGTGCGCTTGTTAGAACGCGTCTTCAAGCCCTTGGCCTTTTGACCCCAAGGCGACACGGGGTGATGACGTCCGCCGCCGCCGTTGGTACGTCCACCCATCGGGTGATCGACTGGGTTCATACAAATCGCGCGAACCGTAGGACGAATACCACGCCAACGGGTCGCACCGGCTTTGCCGATCACGCGGAGTGAATGCTCACCGTTACCGACTTCACCGATGGTGGCGCGGCAATCCACGTGAACCTTACGAACCTCACCCGAGCGCAGGCGAACCTGAGCGTAGATGCCTTCGCGAGCCATCAACTGAACCGACGTACCCGCAGAGCGAGCAAGCTGCGCACCTTTACCAGGTTGCAGTTCGATCGCGTGGATCGTGGTACCCACGGGAATATTGCGAATTGGCAATGCGTTACCCACTTTAATCGGCGCCTCTGCACCGCTCACAATCATGTCGCCCGCCGCCATGCCTTTGGCAGCTAACACGTAGCGGCGTTCGCCGTCAGCGTAGAGTACCAGAGCGATGTTCGCGCTGCGGTTTGGATCGTACTCGAGGTGCTCGATCTTTGCCGGAATGCCGTCCTTATTGCGACGGAAATCAACAATACGGTAGTGATGCTTATGACCACCGCCCTTGTGACGGGTGGTGATGTGGCCGTTGTTGTTACGCCCCGAACCGCGCTTCTGCGAAACGAGGAGTGGAGCGTAGGGCGCGCCTTTGTGCAGATCAGGGTTGACCACCTTGATCATGGAGCGGCGACCTGGCGACGTT
>JAAFHR010000236.1 GCA_013298455.1 Betaproteobacteria bacterium
AGGGCGAGGCGGGCGATGCCGAGGTGCTCGCTCGCAATAAAGGGAAAAAAATCCCGCTGGTTGGTAACGTTGAAATCAGCATCATCGAAGAAGGCAACCCGCGCTTGCTCTCCTTCAAATCCAATCTGCTCGACTATGAATTCGTGGGGCTCGACATGATTGGCAGCGTGGTGCAAAACGGCAAGCTCTTGCCCGAGCTTGCTGCGCGCGGCATCGGACATCAGCGAGCGCTTGAGCCAGCGCTGAGTTTTGAATACTTCAACATGGATGACCCAGTGGTGGGCGGTTACACCCAAGAGCGCATTGCACTGCGGCGAGCGATGATTTTGTCGTTCCCCACGGAGGATTACGTTCGGATTGTGTTTCGCAATCAAGCCGAGCCCGCGAACCAAGTAGTGCCGCCCACGCAAACGGGCTACGTAAAAAACGGTAAAGGCTCGACACGCCGCGACGTCGAAATGGCCAAAGCGCTGCTAGATCGATTTGGCTACGTTGATCGAGATGGGGATGGCTACCGTGAGCGCCCCGATGGCTCGCCCCTCGAAATTACGAAATCGTCGTCGCCTCGCGCATTGGATCGTGAGCACGACGAACTGTGGAAAAAAGCGCTCGATTCGATTGGTATTCGCGTGAAATTCAACACCCAAAAATGGCCTGATTTGCTAAAGCAAGGCCGTGCGGGTCAGTTGCAGTTTTGGAATCTCGGATGGAATTCCAGCGCCACCGATGGCAATAGTTTCCTGATGCTCTTCTACTCAAAATCAATTGGCCAATCGAATTTCGCCCGCTTCAATTTGAAGCAGTACGACGAGCTCTACGAACAAGCGCAAAAGCTCCCGCTCGGCCCCAAACGTTGGGCACTGTACCGCGCAATGAACGAATTGGCGATGGGCTATTCGCCCTGGCATCCCGGCGTGTTTCGCTACCAAAACGTGATTACACAGCCGTGGCTCTTGAACTACAAACGCATTCCGTTTCGCCAGCATTTCTGGCACTTTTTGGATATTGATGAATCGAAGCGGGTGAAGTGAGTCGCCAGCCTACGAGCCACTTTTAACTCTGGGCGGCGCGCAAAAGTGTGCCGTTCGCCCTGAGCCTGTCGAAGGGCTCGTCTTGCACCATCTAGGCTTCGACAAGCTCAGCACGAACGGCACTGAGGTTTCGCTCGTTGATTGAAAAGTGCAACATCATTGCAAGCGTCTGCGTCTGAAAGAAACACCGCCCCATGACAACCTCCCCACTTCGCACCAACAGCGCCCGCCTCAACGAATCCTTGATGAGCCTCGCGCAGCTCGGTAAAACCGCCAAGGGCGGCGTTTGCCGACTCGCATTGACGGAGCTCGACAAACAAGCTCGCGATCTCGTGGTGAGCTGGGCAAAGGCTGAAGGCTGCGCAATCCGCGTCGATCAAATCGGCAACATTTTCATGCGCCGCGCCGGGCGCCGCACCAACCGAGGCGCTGTCGCCACCGGCTCACACATCGACACCCAACCCACGGGCGGCAAGTTCGACGGTAACTACGGCGTGCTCGCGGGGATCGAGGTGATTCGTCGGTTGAACGAACTCAACATCGAAACTGATGCGCCGATTGAAGTGTGCGTGTGGACGAATGAAGAAGGCTCTCGCTTTGTGCCTGTGATGATGGGCTCGGGCGTTTACGCAGGCGCATTCACCTTAGCCCACGCGCTAGAAGCCAAAGACCGTGACGGCATCAGCGTGAGCGAAGCGCTTTCCGCGATTGGCTACAACGGCGCATCGCCGGCGAGCGTCAGCGATGGCGCACCCACCTTTGACGCCTACTTCGAAGCGCACATCGAGCAAGGCCCGGTGCTAGAGACTGCAGAACGGCCGCTCGGTGCCGTCACGGGTGCGCTAGGCCAGCGCTGGTACGACGTCACCATCACGGGCATGGAAGCGCATGCAGGCCCAACGCCCATGAGTTTGCGCAAAGACGCGATGCAAGCGGCAGCCCAACTCGTCACCGCAACCCGCGACATCGCCATGGCGCATCAGCCACACGGACGTGGCACGGTGGGCTCGATGGACATGTTCCCGAATTCTCGAAACGTGATCCCCGGACGTGTTCGCTTTACGGTTGATTTTCGGCATGCTGAGGACGCGACGCTTTTGGCGATGGACGCAGCACTTCGCGCCCGCGCTGCAGAGATTTCGCAACAGTGTCACTGCAGCATTGAGATTCAACAAGTCGTTTACTTCGCCCCGACGCACTTTGATGCAGCCCTTGTGCAAAGCGTCCGAACAGCCGCCGCAGCGCTCGGGCATGAGGCAATGGATATCGTCAGCGGCGCGGGACACGACGCCGTTTACGCCCAGCGCACGGCACCCAGCGCGATGATTTTCATCCCCTGCAAAGACGGCATTTCGCACAACGAAATCGAAGACGCCCGCGGCGAGCATCTCTCGCTCGGGGCGGATGTGTTGCTTAACGCGATGCTTGCGCGCGCCGGTCGGTCAAGCTAGCGCCGAAACGACCATCACCCGCGTAGATTGGCTCAGAACGACGAGTTAATCTGCGCTTTCCGAAGAGGCCGAGGACGATACCGTAAATCGCGTCGTGACAGTACACTGGTCACTCTGATCACGCGGTCACGCACGATGCAATCGATGACTTATGCCCAATCTCGTTGAACAAATCCGCGAAGCGCTGTCCATGTTCGCGCGCACCGGCACGAGGCCCGCGCTAATTGGCGGATTGGCGGTAGTCGCACACAACGTGGTGCGCGCAACGCAAGATGTCGACTTTTTGTTGGAGGCCGAAGCTGCGGATAGCGTGCATGAGGCTTTGCTCAAGTTGGGCTACCGGTGTGTCCATCGTAGTGAGGATGCCGCAAACTATCTGCGAGGCACCGAGGGTCTGGATTTGCTCTACGCGCATCGCCCGCTGGCTCGCCGCCTGCTGTTGCAGGCATCGGAACGAGATACGCCGATGGGACGCTTACACGTCATCAGCGTTGAAGGACTCATCGCGTTCAAGTTGCAAGGCTATGTCAACGATCCAACCCGAACACGTGATTTAGACGACATTCGAGCGCTGGTACAACAACACCGCACCGCATTGGATCTGCCGCAGTTGCGTGAATATTTCGCGCTTTTCAATCAGCTGGACTTACTCGATGAACTCCTCGGTGCAGACTGAAAGTAAACGCGTGCTGCCATCAAACAATGGAGTCGTTTCGAGCGATTCCAGTGTCGCCGGTGTTGTTTTGGTGCGCGAAGCGGGCATACCGTATCAGCAAACCCCGCCGAGCGCAGACCCCTTCGCCGAGTGGATCAGCCTGATGGAAGTCGTGCAAATCCTCTGCCCCAACTGGCCGCAACGTGAGCGCGCGATGGTGGGCGAGCAATGGAAGCTTTGAACGAAAACAGTGGGAGTCTATTGCGGCCCGGCGCTTGAAGTGCTGCGCGCAAACCGTCTCGCGCGAACACCCTGGGGCAGGACGCGAACGACGTAATGTGAGCGGAAGCGCCTGTCATGTCCGTCGTCGTTAAGGGCAGCGCACGCGATCCGCAGCGGAATGAATGAGCCATTTTGGCACCGCTCCGAATCGACGAATTGATCGGCAACCCAGAGGGAATAGTCGCTGAGACAGCTTAAGTGCTCCTGTTATTTCGGAACTGCCAGCGCCACCAGCGCACGCACATCGGCGGCGGCGCTTACTTTCCAAGCGGCATCCATGAGCGCGGCCACAGCGCCCGGACCCAGCACCGGCGAGGCCAGCGCACTGAACTTCGCTTCAAGCTGAGCGTCTGTGAGTGGACGCTGCAACGAGCCGATGGCGTGTTCTACGTGAACGGTTTTCCTAGAACCGTCTTTCATGATCGCGACGGCGCGAACTTCGGCCTCGTCAATGCTTGGGTCAACGGTCGCGACGACCTTGCGGCGAATGTTGACGACCGCGTCGCTATTGACGATGTGATCATCAAACTCGCCCTCGCCCGCTTCACCAAACAGCAAACCCGCCGCACAGCCATGATAGACGCTAAATTTTGCCTCTAAGCCATCCTTGGGCTCTTTCTTTCCAGTGAGTTCTAGCACTAGGGAATGCACCGCGATTTCGATCCGTTCGACCTCGTCAGCCTTGACGCCTGCGGCCTTCAATTGAGCGCAGGCATCAATGGCGGGATGGATCACGATGCCACAAGCGAAGGGCTTGTACGTATTGAATGAAATTTCAAAACGCGAGCCGAGCTCGTGAGTGATCTCGTTCCAATCGCATTTCGTTGAGGCTACTTGCATGAAACCGCGGGGCGCTTCAAGGGCGCGTTTGCTGGCGGTAAAACCTTCTCGGGCCATCAGCGCGGCGAGCAGCCCAGCACGCGCCGCAGCGCCCGGGTGAAACGGCTTGGTCATTGTGCCAAATTGCTCACGCAATCCGACGGGGGTGGAGGCCGCAATGCCAAGCGCCATCTGCGTTTGGTCAACATTCAAACCAAGCAAACGCGAGCAAGCCGCCGCTGCACCGAGCATGCCGGTGGAGCCAGTGATGTGCCAGCCGCGGTCATAGTGTTCGGGATACATTGCGTTGCCCACACGGCACGCCACATCGATGCCAAGCACCAGCGAATCGATCAACGAACGACCGCTCGCACCCGTGAGCTCAGCCAGCGCAAGCGCCGCTGAAGCAACGGGGCCCGCAGGATGGATGATCGTTTTGAGATGCGTGTCGTCAAAGTCAAACGTGTGCGACGTGATGCCGTTGACCAGCGCCGCGCCCGCAATATCGAGCCGCTCGCTGCGGCCCAGCACAGCGGCTTGCGGTGAGGGCTGCATCACGTTGAGCGCACGAATTGCGGCGTCGGCAGCGTCATGCTTTGCCGCACCCACTGCACAACCAAACCAATTGAAAAACGTGCGATGCGCCTCGTGATCGACCGCATCGCTCCACCCGCGTGACGGATGGTTGGCTACAAATTCTGCAAGGATTCGAGTAACGGGCGGTGCATTGTGATCGGCGGGGACTTGAGTATTGCGGGCCATGGGGGATATCTAAAAGTGTAAAAAAACAGGCAGAATCAACCGCCTACGATACGGTGACTCAGCTAATCCTGCCAAGGATTAATCAGCGAGAGTTTGGGGTGCTCAAAGTCTTTCGTGTTTCGGGTGACAAGTGTTGCTCGGCGCGCCAACGCGATGCCTGCGATCATGGCGTCGCGAAATTCCACAGGGCGACCGCTGGCGCGGCGATCGCCGGCGATTTGCGCGGCGTGCTCGGCGGCGTCACTTCCAAAATCCAGCACTCGGCCACCGAGATCGATCGCAACAAATTCCGAAAAGGCAGCGCTCAGTCGATCTCGCTTACGCCCCGCTGTCAGCGCCGCGATACCAAACCGAATTTCAAAAATAGAAACACTGCTCAACCACAACGATTCCGCCGGTGCGGCGTCTAGCCAAGCCACAGCGACCGGATCCGGCCGTACAAGCATCACCGCTGAAACGATGTTGGTGTCGAGGAGCAGCAAAAACAGAACCTCACGCTCAAAGCGCGATGGGCTCCAGCGGTTTCCCGCGTAACTCGGCGATAGGCTTCGTGGTGCCCAAGCCCTTGAACCGCGCGGCCATTCGGGTGCCAAGTGCAGGCACGTTTGACGAAGGTTTGACCAGCGCGGCACGCAGCAGCACCCGCGCCTCTTCCTCCACGCTGTGCCCGTTGGCAGCAGCGCGAAGTCGCAGGGCGTTTTTTACTGCGTCATCAAGATTTCGA
>JAAFHR010000241.1 GCA_013298455.1 Betaproteobacteria bacterium
AAGCGCAAGCCCTCATCGCGCAGGAAAATAGGTTCATGGGGCTATCAGCGCCGGGCTTGACGATGGAGGGGTGCGTGATGCATCAACGTCTATTGGAAGCGTACGACAAGATTCATCCGCCCGGCGCGGTGGGCACCCTGCCTGCTTGAGGGAGACAGCAATGGCCAAACAACACGAATTTTGGACTAAATTTTTGACGCAGATTTCGCTGATTGCGCAGATGACCGCAGATTATTTGTTGATCAATGGTGGATTTGCTCTCATTAATCTGCGTCAATCCGCGTCATCTGCGTAATCTGCGTCAAAAAAAATTACTCAGTCACGCGATTCACGGGCGTCGCAATAGGCACGCCCGTGTATCGCGAAACGGGATGGCGCAACGTGCCCAATAAATTGGGGAGAGGGGAACATGCCGCATTTTGCAAGCAGGCGATACCGTCGGCCGCATTTCTCGCTACTCCAGCGATACCATTCAACGCGGACAGCGAGAACCTACGACCATTGCAAGACGTAGCCAAATTTCGGGAACACGATGCAAACAACTAACCCCATAGACGCAGCGCTCAACGACGAAGATCTTCGTGCGCTGGCAGGAAACGGTTCGCTCAACGCGAACACACTGCACCGTGCTCGCGAACTCCTCGGCATCACGCCGAATGCAGGCCAGTGGCATACGTTCTTGCAGCGCTTGGCGGTGGTTGGTGGTGCAGCCGTTGCGTCGAGCGCATTGATCTGTTTCATCGCCTACAACTGGAATGCCTTGGGGCGATGGTTTCGCTTCGGATTGATCGAAGGTTTGATGGTGATCGCGGTGGTGGTTGCGCTTATGGCAGGCAGGCGCACGTCCATCGCCCACGCAGCAGCGCTGATTGCATTTTTTGCGTTGGGCGGACTCTTGGCCTTCACCGGACAAACCTATCAAACCGGTGCCGATACGTGGCAGCTATTCGCGGGGTGGGCGGCGTTGGGGCTGCTTTGGGTGTTTGCGGCGCGCTGGTGGGGGCTGTGGTTGGTGTGGCTCTTGGTGGTCGAAATGGGGCTCAATATTTGGGCGTTTGGCGATGCACGCTTGGGGCGTTGGCTCACGCGCAACGACGAACCGGCGCTGTTTCTGTGTTTGGTGAATGCTGTGATTTTTGCTGCATTTTTCTGGGCACGTCGCTTTGATGTGTTGAACGTGCCATGGGTATGGCGGGTCGCGGCGGCGTTCACTATTTTTTGGGCTACGGCATCAGGGTGTGTGGGTGCATGGGGCGAGCGAATCGATCCAAGCACAGCGCTTTACGTGCTGACGGGCGCAGCGGTGCTAGCGGCGATGTGGTGGTGGACGAGCCGACCCGGCACTGCGGAATTTGAGCCGTGGCTGCTGTATTTGGTGGGCTTTGGCGCGGTGATCGTGTCGGCGCATTGGTTAACTCGGCTCGTGGTGAGCTTGTCGTGGGAGTTGGGAAGTTTGGTAGCGGTGTATGTGGTGGGTGCAGCGGTATTCCTGCACAACGTGATTCGAAACAAAACGCAGCAACACGTGGCTACATCCGCTTCAGCGGTCGAGGTGATTTGATGAACATCACGCAACTCTGGCAACGTCTGTCTGACGAAGTTTTGGTCTCGGGCGATGCACCCGCCGTGCCGCCACGTGAGCCGCACATCCCTTGGATCGGGCGAATCATGATGGCGGTGCTCGGTTGGTTTGCCGGGATATTGCTACTCAGCAGCACCGGCGCTTTTTTCTTTCTCGTGCTGGTCGGTGACAGCAAACCCGGCGCTGCGTTAGTGGGTGTGTTGCTACTCGTTGGCGCGTGGTTGATGTACCGAATGCAAAAAGCGGGCGAGTTTTTCGCGCAGCTCGCCTTTGCAGTTTCAATCGCTGGGCAAGTGAGTTTGGCTTGGGCGCTGACGTCGCTTGAATCGTTTGGCGGCATCGCAATCGCCCTCTTCGCATTGCAATGCGCATTGGTTGTGGTGATGCCGAACCGGCAGCATCGATTCGTTTCTACGCTCTTTGCGTGGGCCGCGCTTGGCGTGTTTCTTGGCGAGCGGCGCGTGGCCACGGCGCTGCCTGCGCTCATGGCGCTCGCTACGGTGTTGCTGTGGCGCAGCGAGCCAACGTGGGTGTGTGCCGGTCGCGATGAATCCATTCGCCCGCCAGCGCAGGCAACTTGGTTGTCGTTGCTGATCGCCTGTGCGTTTGGTTTGAACGCATCGCTTAGCTCAACGTTCGGGCTCGCGGTTTGGCAAGCCTCCGCTGCGCTCGCGGCGATCTGGGTGTTTGCAGTGTTTTTGTACACCGAACATCTCGCTGCTGTGAAACGAATCGTCGTGATGATTGCGGCGTTGCTACTGGCTGCGGCGTGCTGGAAGGCGCCGGGTTTGTTGGCTGCGGCCACAGCGCTACTCGTGGCGTTTGCTCGTGGCTCTCGAACGAGCGTGGCGCTAGCACTCGTTGCAACCGTTGCGTATCTCTCGGCGTACTACTACCAAACGGAGACGACCTTACTTCAGAAATCAATCTCACTCGCGATTTTGGCGCTCGGGCTTTGGATTGCCGCCGCGCTGTTGCACGTGTTTCACAAGCCGTTCGCGAGTAGCAAATCAAACGACGGAGACGCCGCATGAACCCATGGATTCAACGCCTGTTGTGGATTGCCGGACTGATCGTCGCCTTAGGCGCGGTCAACACCACCATCGCTGCTCACGAACGCACACTGACTTCGGGGCGAGTCGTGTTGCTTCCGCTCGCGCCAGTCGATCCGCGTTCTTTGATGCAAGGCGATTACATGGCGCTTCAGTTTGATATCGCGCGCAGCATTTCTGAGGCGGCCAAAAAAGCGAACGTGCTCGACGGATACGCCGTGCTCACCTTGAATAGCAACGACGTCGCCACATTTTCGCGACTCTACGTTTCCGGAGATCCGCTCGCGGCAAACGAGCAAAAGTTGCAGTTTCGAACGAGAAAAGAAACCCTTCGAATCGTCACCGACGCGTACTTTTTTCAAGAAGGAACGGCTAATGCGTTTGCCGATGCCAAGTTCGGGCAGTTTCGCGTGAACCCCAATGGCACTGCGCTTTTGGTGGCGATGCTTGACACCGAGCGACGGCCCATTGTGCCCAAACTTAGCCAGAGAGCCAAGGACGGTGTGCAGGTTCGTGAGTAGACGAATGCTGATTTCAATCGAACTTAGAACTCAGTCCGACGCAGCGCGTTGTCATGTTGAGCGCAGCGAAACATCAGGTGGCAAACGGATCTAGCTGCGGCGAAAGCGCCGGGTGCATGGTTGATCCTTCGCTCTGCTCAGGATGACAGTCGCTCACCGGAGTCGTTTTAATAACCAGGAATCGCTTTGCGTCGGCCATTGACGGGAATGCCCCACAATATGTGGCGTTCATGAACTTTTCAACGATTATCGAAAGCAGCGCGTATTGACTAAAAGCCCATATAAATAAAGGTATTCAACGAAATGGCTATATCGCCTTCAAATCCGAACCGTCTTCCCCTCAAACCCCACAAACTCAAATCCCTTCGCCCAGCCCTGCTGCGCCTCCACGCTCTTGGCGCGCTCCGCCTTAAGCCATGCAATCGCTACGCTCTCTCCGAGCAGCAATCCCTGCCACGCATCGCTTCGCCAATGCACGCCAGCGATGTTTCGGCCGACTGACATATTGGCCGCGAGCTTGTTGAGCTCCGCGCCCACCGTCGGTTTGGGCATCGTAGTGGAGAGCGATTCCCAATCCTTGCCATCGCGCGTGGGCTGCAGCGGAAACCGCAGCTCGCGCTTTTCATCGAAAAACGCTTTCAGCACCGTCACACAAGCCCCTGCCACGCTCGCATGCCCCGACGGATACGCCGGATGCGCGGGCGCGCCCTCGGGATAGGCCTGCGGCAAGAGCGCAGAACCAAACTTCGCGCGAACCCGTTTCACTGCCTCCGAATTCACAACCAGTGGATGAATGCCTAGCGCTTCTCCACGTACAGTGCGATCAACGAGCGCGCCGTATTCCTCGGGCCGCAGCGCGCGATGACCAATCCATTTTTCATACCAACAGGCCCGAAACGCCGCATCACTCACCATACCCATCGCGTTGTGAACGAAGGCTGGCCCCATCGAAACAAAACCATTCATCGTGCGAGATGCTTTATACGGATTCGTCGTCGGCCAAGCCTCACGTGGACGATGCGGATTGCCGAGCAAGATGGACGCTGCGTTCACAAACGCTTGATACGAAAAATCCCAATGCACATACTCGCCCAAGTCACGTCCGCTTCGCAGATAGAAGTTTTCGGAGTAGTGATTCAAAATCCCCGGCGGCCAATCGCCACGAATCACCTTCACGTATTCATCAAACGAGGTCATGAAATCCGTGCCGCGAAACGGCGTTCGATAGGCTTGCCACAACGTGTGCGCGCCATACGGAATGGGCATCCACAACAGTTGCGAAATGTAGTGGCCTTCGTTCTCGCCGGGCATGCCGAGCCGAAACAAGGTTTGCGGGGTCACCCCGGCGTAGGTCTCAGTTTTCGTGAGCTCCGCCGCCGCATCGCGCACGACGCTGTTTCGAGCGTAATCCCACAGCGGCAGATCGCGCAAAAGCGCCATCCAATAAAGCTCAATGGCTTGCTCAGCTAATGCCTTGGAATCAAGCGCCGGAAACGCTGGCAGCGCGGGAACGCTGGCTTTCAGCGTGTCATAGGGCCAGTTGTAGCCCGCCAGCGGATTCACTAATCGCATTTGCGATTGCACTGGCAGCGCTTCCCAAGCCGCCACCCGACCGGTAAGGGTCGCCTGCTCAAACGCCTCACGCGTTGCCGCGCTCACCTCGCCTTGGGCATCGTGTGCAAGCGTTTTCGCAAAGCTCGCGCGGCCCTGAGCGCGCGTAGTGGAAGCCCCCATCGGCGGCAGCGCAAGGCTCAACGCCGATGCTTGACCCGCGATAGCTGCTGCACTGGCAACAGCGGTTTGCTTCAGCCAACGGCGGCGAGGGGTTTCAGGAGCATCTGGGTTCATGGTGCGCAAAGAAAATCGGATCTAAGCGCTATCGTAAACGTTCGCGATGAACCGCGCGGCAGTCTGGGATTTAGCACTCCGCGCCGCAGCAAAGGCGAGTGAGCGCGCTGAGCGCAGTGATTATCGAGCTCGATAACCTAACAGGCGCGCCGGAAGAAAAACAATGGCCTTGAACAGCGCAAGCACGCCCCCAACCGCAATACCGATCAGGCGAAACGGCAACAGCAGCAACCAGACAACGGGAAACAGAATCAGCGCAATGATCGCCAGCGGCCACGCCAACACAAACAAGATGCACCAGGCCACAAAGAGGATTAAAGTTTTCATCGCGATTTTTAGGGTTGCTTCGGTTACGCGCTATGACGCTGCGCGATGCAGCTCACCGGCATTGGCGTGCTGAGTATTGCGCTGCAGGCGGACGAGCGACACCATCGTCGCCCACTCGTCTGACTAAACCGACTTCAGCGCAGAAATCACCACAGTTTCGAGCACGACGCGATCAACGTTAGCGCTCGGTGCCGCCGTAGCAAACAAGCCGAGCACAGCGCTCAACGTGACGACAGAAAGAAGCGATGCACACACAGCCGTGGCGGCAGAC
>JAAFHR010000237.1 GCA_013298455.1 Betaproteobacteria bacterium
GCCTGTCGAGAGCGCTAGAGCGCTCTCGCCCAACGCAGTCGATTGGAATCCGGTCGCGCGGGCGTTCTTACCTATCGCAATCGATGAATCATCGTAGGCTTGTGAGCCCGCGCCGATCGCTACCGATGTGTCGCTGTCGGCCTGCGCGTTGGTGCCAATCGCAATGGCTTGGTTGCCCGGTGCCGCTGAGTTAGCTTTGGCATTCAAGCCAATCGCGATCGACCGGTTGCCAACCGCTTGCGCGCCATCGCCGCCCGCAAACGAGCTGGCGCCCAGCGCATATGAATCTGATCCCACAGCCGTGCTGTTCTTGCCGTCTGCCAGCGCTCGCTGACCCAGTGACGAGGCTCCCTCAGCGCGTGCGGCAGCCGAAATACCAACCGCCGTCGAGTTCGGTGCATTCGAGAAGGCGTCTTGACCCAACGCCGTCGAGCCTGTCGAGAGCGCTAGAGCGCTCTCGCCCAACGCAGTCGATTGGAATCCGGTCGCGCGGGCGTTCTTACCTATCGCAATCGATGAATCATCGTAGGCTTGTGAGCCCGCGCCGATCGCTACCGACGTGTCACTATCGGCCCGCGCGTTCGTACCAATTGCAATCGCTTGGCTGCCGGTGCCAACGGTGTTGGCTTTCGCATTGAGCCCGATGGCGAGCGACTGCGCTCCGCTCGCCTGAGCGCCAGTGCCGACTGCGATCGCATCTTTAGCATTCGCAGTCGCGCAGCCGCCAGTCGAAGAGGTCGTGAACGGGATCACCGTTACGATCGAAGTTTTTTTCGAGTTGATCTGGATGGCGCCATCGCTGGTGGTCGGAGGGCAGTTCGCCAGCGCGCCAGCAGTGCCTTGGTTAGGCGTGTTGTACTGACCAAACACGTACGTCGGCGCAATCATCGTCGACAAGGCAAAACCAAAACTCGCCGCCATCGGGCCGATACGGTAGCGGTGAAGCGTGCTCTTGCGCCCCCCGTTGTACTTGGCGGAAACCAGTGCGGTTTGTGAAGAAATTCTGATCCGGCTCATAGTCATTCCCATCTATTTTTTCGACGAATTAAGCGTTCGTCGGGTACAAATTGCTCTAGCGAAAGCGTGTGAAACATGCTGTGGTCAGCAGCGGCTTTGGCTCGTACAACCGGTCTCGTATCGTGTTTGTTTCAAAGTTAATCAGTGTCAAAAAATCGTTCAAAATTCGAAGGGCTGCGCCTATGCGGCGTAAAGCCCCATCGGTAACATTTCGTTCAAGCAAGCTTCCACAAAGCGGCGCATGGCCGACCAGCGCGCTTTGTCGTCAGCCCCCTTGGGGGCCGCGAACGCGTCGGGGATGCGGACCACGCCAAACTTTTCTCGCTTGAGCAACTCATCGGCCAACTCGTCGCGAGTGCGGGTGCCATCGGAGAGCTGCAGTACCAAGCGCGCGGCGGGGTTGATGCTCGCCGCCTCGTGGCGCAGGGTGCCAATACGGGCTCGCTCGGTTTGAATTTCCCAGCGCGCCCAGGCAAAGCCCTTGGGTTTGTCGCCAATACGCTCTGGCAACTCGAGTGCGCCGCTGCGGAGCTCAACCGTGTTCCAAGTGAACATCGAAAACAAATCCCCCGCCAAGCGAACGTCATCAGAAAGCATGGGCGTACCGCCTTCAGCACGAAGCCGCTCGTGCGCCGCGCGAAGCAGCGCGTCGAAGCTCAATTGGCGCGGCCAACAATCCGAAAGCACAGCACAGGCCGCTTTACTCACGGTATGCGTGATGTTGATCTCGATACCTGTATGTGAGGCGTAGGTTTCGCGGCTCGGCTGCGTGTAGTCAACCGGCGTCTTGGTTGTGAAGCGCCCCGAGGCCACCAACTGCCGCACAACGCTCGGATCCGGCTGCGGCAGCATCGGCGTCTCAGCGCGAATGAGCAGGCTCTGCCGGAATGTCCGGTTACGGAAAAAGTCAACGTACTGCTCGTACATCGCGCGGTCAGCAATTTCGGCGACCGCCTTTTGCGCGTCTGCATGCAACCAGTGTGAGTAGCTCGTAAAGTGCTCCGCCTCCGACAGATACTTGAGACCGGCACCCTCGGCGCGCACCAGCCAATCCTTGAAGTATTCGGGCTCGTTGACACCTTCAAGATACTCATGAAAGATGTAGCTGTCTTGGGAGCCTTTGAGCTGCTCGCGCTCCGCCCGCAAAAACTTCCCGAACGGCGAATCAGCCGTGCTGGTTTCAGCCAACAAATTCACAAGATTTCGCGCTTCAGCAACTTTTTTCTGCGGCGTGTCGAAGCGCGCGCAATGAATCAACATCATTTGCCGCAACGATCCGCGGAAATGCCATCCGGGAAACACGTTGTAGCTGATGAATCCCACGCCGTTCGGGGAGAGATGGTTGCGCAGTACGTCAAAAATGCCCTGTTGAACCGCTTTGGGCACCCAGCTAAACACTCCGTGGCAAACGATATAGTCAAACTCGCCCAGCCCCTCCGGCAGAGAGAGAATATTGCCTTGCTCCAGCGTCAAGTTTTGGAGCTTTAGATCAGCGATGGCGCGTTTGCCGTCGGCGATTTGTTCACGCGACAAATCAAAACCCACGACCTGTGCTTTGGGGTAGGCGACTGCCAGTGGCGCAATGTTTCCGCCCGAGGCGCAGCCGAGCTCAAGAATTCGCGCCCGCTCGACGGGTACGGCGTCTACACCGAAGAGCTTGGCGATCGCCGCCATTTTGCTGGGATGGGTGTGCGGAAAGGCGTGCGATTCGTAGGCAAAGGCATCGTAATCGGCTTCGATGCGTCCGATCAAATCGGCCTGTGCGGCATCGACAAAGGGCTTTTGTACAGTTGAAGGTTGCTTGCTCGCCACGACGTCTACCTTAAGCAACTGATCGAACCGATCGAAGTGGAGCCGTAATTCGGCCCCTGCTCGTCGCGAGTGAAATTGGCGCGCATCGGAATGTAGAGGTAGCAGGTCGCGCCGTTTTTGGGATCCTGCAACTTCTGGATGGCGGTGAAGGGAAACGGCCCAGCGAACGCCTCGACCGTGATCATTCGTGGCAACTCAGGCAAACCCTGCTGCGCCATCATGTTGGCGGGCGCTAACAGAAAGACGCCAGCGCAAACGGCGGAGATGTGAGCGGAGCGCAGCAAAGCCAGCGCATCGATGCAGCGATTGACAGCGAGACGCATTAACGCTCGCATGTCGCCGAATCGCGACAACCAGAAAGCCAGTTTGCAACAACAAAACGCAACAAATTACCCTCGACAAAGTTTTGTACTCCACAGAATTTATGGGAGTTCTTTCATGACATGGTCATATCTTCATATTTCCGGGCGCAATCCCACATGCGCGGGTAGGCCATGGTTGACGCAGTTCGGGCAACGGCCACTCACAAAGCGTTAATCGCCGATTTCGGAGCCGTTAAAGCAGAGGTGCTCAGCGGCTACGCAGCATGACGAAACGCGTTGTCTAGCAAGGGTTTCTACGAAGGTAGGACTTGTGGATAAATTGAGCGATCGAGCGCACGGCCGCGATTTTGTGTCTCGCTCACCGGTTGAATGCGCAGGCTGGGGGGATGATTAACAACTTCATTCAGAAAGGCTCGCCAAATTTGGGATTGAAATTAAAAAAAAACAATTTCAAAAATACAAAAAAATCTCTGTAACCCTTTTAATTTATGGCTTTCGATTAATAAGTTGTATCGAGTCCTCAAAATGCGTCGCACTTTTGCAACACTTTTTGTCGACGCGCTGCTTTTGCCCTCACGTTTGGGAGTTTTCCGGTTGACGAACAGCCGAACCGAACTTGACCGAGCACAAAACAAGCGCAGTTCAGCGCGTCCGACTCTGCGCAATCACCGCCGCACAAATCCCACGAAAGATGTCGACCTCTTCTCGTTCGAGGCGAGTTCGGGAAAACAGGCGTCGTAGACGGGCGAACAGCCGCCTTGGCCGTTGCGGGTTGTAGAAATCGCACGCGACGAGCGCGGTTTCTAGGTGCTCGAACATGTGCTCGATTTCGGCTTGGGTGGCGGGCTGAAATGCTGCGGCCGCGTAGCCGTCGCTGAGTCCAGCCGCCATTCGCAGCTCGTAGGCAAAGACCTGTACCGCCGCACCCAAGTTGAGCGATGAAAAGGCGTCGTTGGTGGGAATAAAGGCAAGCGTTTGGCAATGCGCCACCTCGGCGTTACTCATGCCGCTCATTTCGCAGCCGAATACGATGGCCACCGTGCCGCTTGAAGTGTGTGCGACTGCCTCGCCACAGGCAGCGCGCACGTTCATCGCCTGCCCCGCGAATTCTCGACCGCGCGCTGAGCTCCCAACGACGTAAACGCAATCAGCAATCGCGTCCTTGAGCGATGCAAAGACCTTTGCCGATTCCAGCACATCGGTCGCACCGCTCGCGCGCGCTGTGGCGATGTCGCTCGGAAACACATCAGGATTCACCAAACGAAGCTCGCCGAGGCCCATCGTCTTCATGGCGCGCGCCGCCGCACCGATGTTGCCCGGATGCGAAGTGTGCGACAACACGATCACCACGTTGGCGAGCAGCGCATTGCCACTAAAATTAGCTTGTATCTCGCTCTTTGACATATTTAAGGCTCCCATGCACCCGATGCTCAACACGGCTATCAAAGCCGCACGCGAAGCCGCTGAAGTCATTCAGTACGGCGCTCGAAACCTCGACCGATTGACCATCGACAGCAAGGGCCCCGGCGATTTCGTCACCGAAATTGATCGCAAAGCAGAGGAAGTCATTGTAGATACGCTCCTCGGCGCCTATCCCAACCACGGCATCATCGGCGAAGAAGGCAGCGGCGCCACGCGCGGCGACCCAAACGCAGATTGCATTTGGATCATCGATCCGCTCGACGGCACAACGAATTTTTTGCACGGCGTGCCGCAATACTGCGTCTCGATTGCGCTGCGTGAAAAAGGCGTCTTGACCCAAGGCGTGATCTACGACCCATCGCGAAACGATTTGTTTTCCGCCTCACGCGGTGGCGGTGCGTTTATGAACGACCGCCGCATTCGTGTCTCGAAACGGCTGAAGCTTCGCGATTGTTTGATCGGCACAGGCTTCCCATTCCGCGACGGCGCGGCGTTTGACGAATACATGGTGCAGCTCAAAAACTTGATGCCCAAATGCGCCGGACTCCGCCGCCCCGGCGCTGCAGCGCTTGATTTGGCTTACGTTGCCGCTGGCTTTTTTGATGGTTTCTGGGAGATGAAACTCAACCAGTGGGACATGGCCGCGGGCGCGCTCCTGATTCAAGAGGCAGGCGGCTTAGTCACCGGCATTGACGGCGAAGACAGCTACATGGACACCGGCTCAATCGTCGCCGGAACGCCCAAAATTTTTGCTGACTTGCTGACTACATTGCAGCTGAAATCGTAAGCGAACAAGGACGAGATGACGACGCGCTTCGCGCTAGGACGACGCTGCGCTTCGCTGGCTAGGACGCAAAGCTTGGCGGAGTTGGATTTGCTTTGCCTTGGTCATTTCTGTTCGAGCACACAGCACCGTTTGAAATTAGAAACCCGCTCCGCCAAGCTTTGCGTCCTAGCAGCGAAGCTGCGTCGTCCTAGTCGCGAGGCGACGTCGTCATTTCGTCCTGAAGCGCAGCGCCCATGACCCACACGCCCATGATGCAGCAGTATCTGGCGCTCAAAGCTGAGCATCCAGACAAGCTTGTTTT
>JAAFHR010000238.1 GCA_013298455.1 Betaproteobacteria bacterium
GCTCAACGCGGGCGCTGCGTGGGGAGGTGTTCATAGCTGTAATTGTAGGAGCGGCTTGCCGCGAAGGGTGGGGGGAGCTGTGTTGGGAGTGTTCGCGGCGAGCCGCTCCTACAGATTGATTTCATTGAGTGCGGCGAGCAACGCATCCACTTCGTCTTTCGTCCCAGCCGAAATTCGCAACGTGTTGGCCATGTGCGGATGCAGCGCTGAGAGATTTCGCACCAAAATGCCGCGTGCTTTGAGCGCCTCAAACACCGCCGCCGAATCCTTGAAACGAACGAGCACGAAGTTTGCAGCGGACACAAAGGGGGTGACCCCAGGTAACTTACTGAGCTCGGCGAACATCCGATCGCGCTCGATGATCATCAACGCCGCGTGGCGCTGCAATTCATGGTAGTGATCGAGCATGACCTCAGCGGCGATTTGCTGCAACACGCCAACATTAAACGGCCCGCGCACTTTGTTGATCTCAGCAATCCACTCTGGCGCGCCGAACAGATAGCCGAGTCGCACGCCCGCCAAACCAATTTTCGAAAGCGTTCGCATGATGAGCAGATTGGGAAACTCATCGAGCCGCGCCGCCCATGAGCGCTTGGCAAACGGCTCGTAGGCTTCATCAATCACCACGAGCCCCGGCGTGGCGCGAATGATTTGCTCAATCGCCGCGTCGGGATACAAATTGCCGGTCGGATTATTGGGATAAACGATCCAGACGAGCTTGGGTTGCTCGCGACGAATCGCCTCGAGCGTCGCTTCAAGATTCAAAGTGAAATCGGCATTGAGCGACACGCCAACGTAGCGCCCCGCGACCGCAATCGCAGCGTTTTTGAACACCGAAAACGAAGGCTCCTGCGACACCACGGCACCACCGCCCGCCAGAATCGCTTGCGACAAAATCGTGATCACTTCATCGGAGCCGCTGCCGAGCAGAATGTCGTGATGCGCTGCGATGCCAAGCTTTTCGCGCATTTTGGCTTTGAGAACAGGCGCCGATGGATCGGGATAGCGATTCACTGCCGCCGCCGCCAATCGCTCGCCCAGCGCTTTGCGAATTTTTTCCGATGGCAGATGCGGATCAAGATGCGCGTCTTCCATCAGATCGAGTTTGATGCCAGTGAACGGCGGCGCGACGGGGTAGGCCTTCATGGCTTGCACGTCGGCGCGGATGGTTTGGGTGATGAGTTCGGAGCGGTTCATGAGTCTATTTGTTTGTCGTTCCCGCGACGGCGGGAACCCAGACCGATGGGCGTAAACCACATCGACGTCGTTCGTTTGCGAAGGGAATTCGGTCTGGATTCCCGCCTTCGCGGGAATGACAATCGGCAGAGACATTGAGCAGCATCACAACCGCAACTCCGCCGCCCGAGCATGCGCCTGCAAGCCCTCAGCATAGGCAATCGTCGCGGCCGCTGCGCCGAGTGTTTTGGCGCCCGCCGTTGAGGCATAAATCAAACTCGTGCGCTTCTGAAAATCGTACACACCCAGCGGCGACGAGAAACGTGCTGAGCGCGAAGTAGGCAGCACATGATTGGTGCCCGCCACGTAATCGCCGAGCGATTCGCTGCTGTGATAGCCCATGAAAATCGCACCTGCGTGTTTGAGGAGTGGGAGCAGCGCTTCGGGATTCGCCACGGAGAGCTCAAGGTGCTCGGGCGCGATGCGATTGCTGATTTCGCAGGCCTCTTCAAACGAGTGCGTTTTGACGATCACACCACGGCCTTCGAGCGATGCGCGAATGATTTCAGCGCGGGGCAAGGTGGGCAGCAAACGCTCAATACTCGCCTGCACTTTGGCGATCAACGCATCGCTGGGCGTGAGCAAAATGGATTGCGCTGATTCGTCATGTTCGGCTTGCGAAAACAAATCCATTGCGACCCAATCAGGATTCGCGCCATCGTCTGCAATCACCAAAATTTCTGAAGGCCCGGCGATCATATCGATGCCAACGATCCCGAACACGCGACGTTTGGCCGCAGCGACATAAGCGTTGCCGGGGCCGACAATCTTGTCGACTTGCGGAATCGTTTGCGTGCCGTAAGCCAACGCGCCCACGGCCTGCGCGCCGCCAATCGTGAACGCGCGATCAACGTTGGCGATATGCGCTGCGGCGAGCACCGCAGGATTTTTCACGCCATTGGGCGTTGGCACCACCATGATGATCTCGTTCACGCCCGCGACTTTCGCGGGCACGGCGTTCATCAAAAGTGATGATGGGTAGGCCGCCTTTCCGCCGGGCACATAGAGCCCCACACGATCCAGCGGCGTGATCTTTACGCCAAGCTGCGTGCCATCGGATTCGGTGTAGCGCCAGCCCTCCGCGAGCTGTTTTCGGTGATAAGTTTCGATTCGATCCCTCGCGAGAAGCAACGCGTTTCGGAGCGGCGCATCGATGGCGTCAAACGCGGCTTTCATCTCGTCGCGAGTGAGTTCGAGCGACCGCATCGAGGGTGCATCGAGTCGATCAAACTTTCGAGTGAAATCGAGCACGGCGGCGTCGCCACGCGCCTTCACATCGCTCAAGATTTCAGCGGCTGCACGATCCACCGATTCGTCCAGCGCGCCCGCGTAATGCGTCATCGCGTCGAGTTCGGCGAGGAAAGTGGGGGATTGTGAATCTAGTAACTTCATAGGAACTCTTTCAACGGAGTCAATTCGACGCAGCAAACCCGTTGCACATTCGCCTCGCTTAGTCATTCCCGCGCAGGCGGGAATCCATGGTGATTTGAGCAACATCAATCAATTGAAACAACCATCTCCACCGACGATGGATTCCCGCCTGCGCGGGAATGACGACAACGGGAATTGCGCTGAGGTACTGCAACAGACCTGGACGCCTTGAGCATCCAACCTAAGCCCCCGCGCCCACCGACCTCGCAAAACTCTCAATAATCGGCATGATGGCATCGCGTTTGGTTTTGAGTGCCGCTTGATTGACGATCAATCTCGCCGAAATATCGGCAATTTTTTCCACCGCTTTGAGCTTATTGGCTTTGAGCGTTGCACCGCTGCTGACCACGTCAACAATGGCATCAGCCAATCCCACGAGCGGTGCCAGTTCCATCGAACCGTAGAGCTTAATCAGATCAACATGAACACCCTTTTTGGCGAAGTGGGCGCGCGCGGTGTCGATGTATTTCGTAGCAACGCGCAAGCGCCGACCGCGTTGCACGAGCGCTTCGTAATCAGTGTCTTCGCGTACCGCCACCATCAAGCGGCACGTTGCGATTTTCAAATCAAGCGGCTCGTACAGACCCGTCGTGTCAGTCTCCATCAGCACATCTTTGCCGGAAATACCAAGGTCTGCGCCGCCGTACTGCACGTAGGTGGGCACGTCGCTCGCCCGCACCAAGAGAATCCGCACGTCGTCTCGCTGCGTTGGCAATATGAGCTTGCGTGACGATTCAGGATCCTCGGTCACATCTACACCCGCCGCTCGGAGCAGCGGCCGC
This sequence comes from Betaproteobacteria bacterium, assembly GCA_013298455.1. Classification (GTDB taxonomy): domain Bacteria; phylum Pseudomonadota; class Gammaproteobacteria; order Burkholderiales; family Casimicrobiaceae; genus Casimicrobium. Next base: position 3,450 of record JAAFHR010000238.1, read on the forward strand.
GTGTCGTCAAGAATTCGTCCTTTGGAGAGCGCGAAGGTAATCATCGTGGTCTACGAAATCCGCTCAATCGTTGCGCCCAGGCCGATCAATTTGTCCTCGATGTGCTCATAACCGCGATCGAGGTGATAGATACGATCAATGAGCGTTTGCCCGCTCGCGCAGAGGCCTGCAATCACGAGGCAAGCTGAGGCGCGAAGATCGGTTGCCATCACATTGGCGCCCTTGAGCTGCTTCACGCCGTGAACAATGGCGGTGTTGCCGGTGACCTCAATGCTCGCGCCCAAACGCGTCAATTCGGACACATGCATCATGCGATTTTCGAAGATGTTTTCGGTCATCACCGACGTGCCGTTAGCCACAACATTCATCGCCATGATCTGCGCTTGCATGTCGGTGGGGAACGCCGGATACGGCGCAGTTTTCGTGCTGACCGCTTTTAATGCGCCAGTGCGCGACACGGTGATGTTTTGACCGCTGATGCGAATCGCGCAACCCGCTTCACGGAGCTTTTCGAGGATCGCCTCCATCGACGCAACCGGCGCATCGAGCAGCGTGATTTCACCACCGACCGCTGCGACCGCGCAGGCAAACGTGCCCGCTTCGATTCGATCCGGCATCACGCGATAAGTGGCGCTGTGCAAATCCTCAACGCCGATTACGGTGATCGTGTCGGTGCCCGCGCCGGAAATTTTGGCGCCCATCGCGATCAAGCAATTGGCGAGATCAACGATCTCCGGTTCGCGTGCGGCGTTTTCGATGATCGTCGTGCCGCGCGCGAGCGTGGCCGCCATCAACACGTTTTCGGTTCCGCCGACCGTCACCATGTCAAACACGATTCGTCCGCCTTTGAGCCGTCCGCCCTCGGGCGCTTTGGCGTTGATGTAGCCGCCGTCTAAGGTGACCGTTGCGCCGAGCGCCTCTAAGCCTTTCAGATGCTGATCCACCGGGCGCTGACCAATCGCGCAACCACCGGGAAGCGACACACGCGCCTCGCCCCAACGCGCGACCAGCGGCCCTAAGACGAGCACTGACGCGCGCATCGTTTTCACCAAATCGTAATCCGCAACGGGCGTAGTGAGCGTGCTGGCGTCGATCTCAAAACGATGGGTTTCGGTGCGCGCGGCGGTGATGCCCATGCGGTTCAATAGGCGTTCAATGGTGCGGGTGTCGTTCAACTGCGGTACGTTGTTAAACGTGACTGGCCCTTTCACCAGAATCGATGAACAGAGAATCGGCAGCGCTGCGTTTTTCGCGCCAGAAATTCGAACGGAGCCTCGAAGCGCGCCGTTTCCAGTGACCAACAGCTTATCCATTAGACGCCTTAATTTCTAACCACTTTTCAGGCGTATAAGTCTTCATTGAAAGCGCATGAATTTCCGCTTTCATCCGCTCGCCCAATACGCTGTAGACCTTTTGCTGTTGCTTCACCATCATCAAACCGCGAAATTCGGGGCTCACGATGGTGGCGTAAAAGTGCTGGCCATCGCCCTCGACTTCAATGAAATCGCATTGAAGCCCCGCCTCGATATAGCCCTTAACGGTGTCTGCTTGCAACATAACGCTACTGCCTTAATTTGTAACCACTGGCGAGCATTTTCATAGCAACTGCCGCCAGCACCGCGACGAAGGTCGCAACCACACCCAAGCTCACCCACGGCGAGACATCCGACACGCCGAAAAAGCCGTGACGAAATCCGTCGATCATGTAGAAAAACGGATTGAAATGCGAAATGCCTTGCCAAAACGCTGGCAAGGAATGAATCGAATAAAACACGCCTGAGAGAAACGTCAGCGGCATGATGATGAAGTTTTGAAAGACCGCGAGGTGATCGAATTTTTCCGACCAAATGCCCGCGATCAAGCCCATGATGCCCATGATCGCGCTGCCGCCCACGGCAAAGGCGAGCACCCACAGCGGATGATCGGGCAGAAGCGCATTAAACGGCACAAAAGGCAGCGTAACGAGCCACACGCCAAAGCCCACACACAGCCCGCGCACCATCGCACCGAATACATACGCGCAAAAAATTTCGAGCGACGTAATCGGTGGCAAGAGCACGAAGATCAAGCTGCGCATCATCTTCGATTGAATCATCGACGACGAGCTATTCGCAAACGCGTTTTGCAGCACGCTCATCATGATGAGCCCCGGCACTAAAAACGCGGTGT
>JAAFHR010000024.1 GCA_013298455.1 Betaproteobacteria bacterium
TCTCTGGCAACAAGCAATTGCCACCCGCGCTTGCAGCCACGGCCAAAGCCGGTCGATCAGCGTCGAATCGCCTCGGTGCCGTTTTGTTAACGCTGGCCGTGATCATGGTGGCGATCATCGTGAACTGGCCGTCTATTTTTAAGTCGTAACGTTTCCCGTCCGCTCACTTTTTTCTAAGGAGATTTCATGAAAACACTCACCAAACTGGCCATCGCTGCGGCGACCGTCGCCGTTGCTGCCACCGCAATGGCTCAACCCAAACCCGAAAACTTCGTCAAGCAACGTCAATCGGCGCTTGCGTTGATCGGCTGGTACTTCGGCCCGATGGGCGCGGTGGCCAAGGGCGAGCAGCCGTTTAACAAGGACGACGCTGTGCGCCGCACGACCAATCTCGTCGCGCTTTCAAAAATGCCATGGGAAGGCTTCGTTGCCGGCACCGACAACGTGGGCAACACCAAAGCGCTGCCAGCGATTTGGACCAACAACGCGAAGTTCAAGGAGCAGGGCACCAAGATGGAAGTGGAAATCGCCAAGCTCGCTCAGCTCGCCAACGCGGGCGACGCTGAAGGATTCAAGAAGCAATTTGGCGTCGTTGGCGGCACCTGCAAAGCCTGCCACGACGACTTCCGCAAACAATAGCCTAAAGCTAGCTTATTCGATAAACGCCTCACGAAATGAGGCGTTTATTTTTTTTTCACTACTTTATGAAAATTACTCAGAATTGGCCCTAGCCCATATTAATTCTGGTTTTGGCCAATAAGCTATTTCAGAGATTGCACGTAGCGCTGCATTCTGGGTTTGAGCGGTTCGGCGCGGAGGGAATCGAGCAAATCACGCAAATCGGCATCGCGCGTGTCGGCGAGCAGCAATCGTTTGAGTCGCTGATAGCCGCTGGCGGGCAGCGACTCAGTTTCGCGTGAAATCTCTTCGATGCGGCGCGGCCAAGTGACTGGATCGGCGATCTCCGTGATGAACTTTGAACTCAGCGCTGTGACGGCATCGATCGTCAACGCGCCACGCAAAAAGGCAAACGCCGTTTCTTGCCCCACCCGCGCCGCCGTTCGCCGCGTGCCGAGCGCCAAACCCATTTTCCAGCCCGGCATACGAAAGCGCGATTCAGGCGCAGCGATTCGGTAATCACAAGCCATCGCCACGTCAAACCCCGCGCCATACGCGCCGCCCTGAATCAAGGCAACGGTCACAAACGGCGCGTGATAAATCGATTGCAACAGGAGCTCTGCACGCCGCAAACGCTCGATCAAGGTTTCATCTGTTTCGCTCTCTAGCGACGACAAATCAAAGCCCGCACAGAAGTGTTTCCCAGCGCCGCGAATGCTCAGAAGCCGCGTGCCATCGTGATGCGCAGTCGCTAGCGCTGCGGTGAGTTCGTCGACAAGTTCCGCTGACAGTGCGTTGGCTCTGTCGGGGCGATTGAGTGTGAATTGCGTATGAGAGCCCTGCCTTTCTACGACCAGAAGCGACGTACTCATCGCGCCGCAATCCAAGCGGTTTCGTTGCTGTAGCCAGACACAAAGGGCTTCACCGTTTGCGTGACGGGATCAAACACGCTGCGCTCAATACGGCCAATATCCGCGCCGTACACATGAATGCTGATCGACGGTTGATCGGCAAACGCATTGCTCACTGCATGCCAATCGCCAATGTTGGGCGAGACTCTGTCCACATGGCCGCGCTCCAAACGATGTTCATGCGTGCAGCGCATCGCATTACTTCCGGGCGCAGGATATTCATTGCATTGCTCCGCACCTCGGAGCACGCCCACCAAACCCCACACCGTGTGATTGTGAATCGGCGTGCCCTGCCCCGGTGCCCACACAAAACTCTGCACGCTGTAGCGGCGCTGCGGATCGGTGTAGAGCAAGTATTGCTGATACTTCTCAGGGTTGGGTTGTGCGTAGGCCGTGGGTAGCCAATCGTCATGCGCGATTAACGCAGTTAGCGCCGATTCGGCCTGATTAAACAGTGCCGTCTCGTCGGAGGCGCTATGTTCAACGATACCATCCATCGCCGACAAAAAATCAACAAATCGTTGTGTATTCATGCGCCGATTGTAGGAGCGCTTCAGAGGTCGATTAGCGGCGGCATTCCACAAACGGCGAGCCTACGCGCATCGAAACAGCTCCCGTAGTCACCGGCTTGGCTCCCTCTCCCCCGGAGGGAGAGGGCTGGGGAGCGGGGGATGGTGATTCGAAGCTCAAAGACTGATCTTCATGCCCGCGTCCCCCTCTCCCCCAACCCCTCTCCCTCCGGGGGAGAGGGGGGCAGACTACACCTCTAAAATCCCCACATCTTCACCCACGCCCTACGCCCATGATTGAAAGCGGATTTTGGTTATTCATCGTCGAAGGGCTCGTTGCCGGCGTGATGTTCATCGCGCTCATTTGGTGGGTCGTCGGCGGCACGAAAAAACGCGATGCGGAGCGCTTAAAAAATGCCACCAAAATTCAAGACGGTGGCGAAGTGAAAGCCGTGAACCCGCAAGACTCGGACAAGGCGTAGCGTGAAACAACGCCAAAACCGACCGAATTTTTTGACGCAGATTACGCTGATGACGCAGATGAACGCAGATTGTTTTTTGCTCAGTCGCGGCGTTGCTCTTAATAATCTGCGGCAATCTGCGTGATCTGCGTCAAAGAAGTTTTTTTCTTGCGCCACGTGCCACGGACGTCAGTGAAGCACCCGCGTCGCGCTACAAGTAAACCGAGGAATCGGCACGGTAAACCGCGTACCGTCAGCGGCTAGAAATTCGTAGCTCCCGTGCATCGTCCCGACGGGTGTTTTGAAATGTGTACCGCTCGTGTATTGAAAGCTCTCGCCGGGTGCGAGGGTGGGTTGTTTGCCAATGACGCCCTCGCCGCGCACCTCTTCGGTGTGACCGTTGCCATCAACGATGATCCAGTGCCGCGACAAGAGCTGCACTGCGACATCACCCGTGTTGATGATATTGATGTGGTACGCAAAGGTGTGCAGACCGCGCGCTGGATCACTTTGGTCGGCTAAGTAAAATGGTGTGGGATCGATGGTCACGCTGTAGTTGTTGGGCTCGTTCACTCGGTCAATCCACCATTCAACATTTGAGAGCGTTCATTGTCTCGTAATTTCAAAATCGCCCCGTCCATCCTATCTGCCGATTTCGCGCGATTGGGCGACGAAGTGCGCGCCGTGATTGCAGCCGGTGCTGATCTGATTCACTTCGACGTGATGGACAACCATTACGCGCCGAATTTGACCATCGGCCCGATGGTCTGCGCAGCGATCAAGCCACACGTGGGCAACACCCCAATCGATGTGCACTTGATGGTGAAGCCGGTCGACGCGATCATCCCCGAGTTTGCAAAGGCGGGCGCCAACATCATCAGCTTTCACCCCGAGGCGAGCGAGCATATTGATCGCACCATCGCTCTCATTCGCGAATGCGGTTGCAAACCGGGGCTCGTGCTCAACCCCGCAACGCCGCTTTCTTATCTGGATTACACCCTCGACAAACTCGATTTAGTGCTCCTGATGAGTGTGAACCCAGGATTCGGCGGGCAGAAGTTTATCGACGGCGTATTGCCAAAAATAATCGAAGTTCGCAAGCGCATCGAAGCATCGGGGCGTGACATCATGCTAGAAGTCGATGGCGGCGTGAAGATCGACAACATCGCCAAAGTGGCAGCGGCAGGCGCGGATACGTTTGTCGCCGGTAGCGCAATTTATGGCGCGAACGATTACAAGGCGGCGATCACCGCAATGCGCGAGCAGCTAGCTCTGTAGGAGCGGCTTGCCGCGAATTCTTCGCCCACGAACCAATTGAGTTCACCACCCTTCGCGGCAAGCCGCTCCTACAGTTTGGTTTTGTCACGTTAATCGCGGTGGAACCGCTCCTACAGCACCTATGTCCATTCCCAACATCCGCGCCATCGCCATCGACCTCGACGGCACACTCCTCGACACGATTCCCGATCTAGCAGGGGCCGTGAATCGCGTGCTGACCGAGCTCAAACATCCCACGCTTGATCTTGAACTCGTGAAGAGTTTCGTCGGCGGCGGTTTGGGCGAGCACATGCGCAAATCGCTTCGCGCCGTGCTGCAACGCGAGCCCACGGAGAACGAAAAAACTGACGCGATGGCACGCTATCGTCGCCATTACGCCGAGCACATTGCCGATGAAACCACGCTCTATCCCGGCGTGATTGAGGGGCTGGAAGCATTTAAGGCGTTGGGTTTGACGATGTCGGTCGTTACCAATAAATGGTCAAGCTACACCGACACTTTGCTCAAGCATTTCGATCTCGCAAAGTATTTTCATCACGTGGTGTGCGGCGAAACACTCGCGCACAACAAGCCACATCCAGCGATGATTTATTGGTCTGCGGGGCGACACGGCGTGCACCCGAGCGAGATGTTGATGCTGGGTGACTCAGGCAATGACAGCCGAAGCGCACAGGCGGCGGGCTCGCCCGTCGTGCTACTCGATTACGGCTACTCCGAGGGCGAAGCGCTCATCGATTTGCGTCCGAATGCGATTGTGAGTACATTTGTTGACATTCCAGCGCTGCTCTAGTTGCGGCAGTGACAGAAAATCTCAACGAATCACATGTTCAAACTCTCCGGTTCTTGGTGGCAAAAAGGTTGGTGGCGTCACGCCATTTAATTTTTTGCGCCCGCTGTGCGCCACAAGCACAGCAACCGAAACGAGTTTCTTTCAAACCCCTGAGCCCCAAGCAACGCAATGGTTGCAGCTCATCGAACCTTTGAACATGTATGACTGAATCAGAATTCCTCAAACTCGCGCAGCAAGGCTTCACGCGGATTCCGCTCGTCGAGCAAACGCTTGCCGATCTCGACACGCCGCTCTCGATCTACCTAAAGCTCGCCAACGACCGCTACACCTTTCTGCTGGAATCAGTCGTGGGCGGCGAACGATTTGGGCGATACAGTTTCATTGGGCTGCGGACTCGCTCACGAATCGAAGTACGCGGCAACGAGATCACCCACATCACCGAATTTGGCCCGACAAAGCAAACTGTTGCCGATCCGCTCGATTACATCGCGGCGTATCAAGCGCAGTTCAAAGTCGCCACCGTCCCCGGTTTGCCGCGCTTTGCGGGCGGCCTTACGGGCTATTTCGGATTCGAAACTGCGGGCTACATCGAGCCCAGAATCGGCAAACGCTACGCGGAAAATCCCAAGCCCGATCAACTCGGCATTCCCGATGTGTTGTTGCTACTCACGGAAGAGCTCGCGGTCTTCGACAATCTCTCCGGCACGATTTCCCTGATCGTGTATGCCGATCCCGCGAAGCCCGATGCGTTCGCCAAAGCCACGGCGCGCCTCTCTGAGCTGCGGGTCAAGATGCGCGAACCTGCCAAGCTGCCACTGCAACACGCAACCACGGTCGTCAACGCCACGTCGCAAATCGGCCAAGCGGCCTACGAAGCGAGTGTGCAAATTTGCAAAGATTACATCGCTGCGGGCGACTGCATGCAGGTTGTGCCGTCGCAGCGCATGGTGATGGACTTTCCCGAGCCGCCAATCTCGTTGTACCGGGCGCTTCGCACTTTGAATCCATCGCCGTATATGTTTTTCTATAACTTCGGTGACTTTCATGTCGTCGGCGCATCGCCGGAAATTCTGGTTCGTAAAGAGGGCGACAGCGTGACCGTGCGGCCGATTGCAGGCACTCGAAAACGCGGCGCAACCCGCGAAGAAGATGACGCGCTCGCCGAAGAATTGCTGGCTGATGAAAAGGAAGTGGCTGAGCATGTAATGCTGATCGATTTGGGCCGCAACGACGTGGGTCGCATCGCCAAAACAGGCACGGTCGTTGTGAAAGACAAAATGATCATCGAGCGCTATTCGCATGTGATGCACATTGTGAGTAACGTTGAGGCCACGCTGAAACCCGGCGTCAACAATATCGATGTGCTCCGGGCTACGTTTCCTGCGGGTACTCTCTCTGGCGCACCGAAAATTCGCGCGGTTGAAATCATTCACGAGGTAGAGCCCGTGAAACGAAATCTCTACGGCGGTGCGGTCGGCTACATGAGCTATCAGGGCGACATGGATATGTGCATCGCCATTCGAACGGCCGTCATCAAAGACGGCACGCTCTACGCGCAAGCGGGGGCTGGCATCGTGCACGATTCCGTGCCGACCAAAGAATGGGAAGAGACCTTGCAGAAAACCCGCTCAGTGCTTCGGGCTGCGGAGATGGTTCAGCGCGGTTTAGACGGAGCAGCGGCATGAAGCGCGATGATCGATCAGCGGTAGGCGCGGATCTGGCCGCGCTCCGCATTCATGTGACGTGTGATGGGCGACTCCAGGTCGTCGCCTACTGTGGAGTGGCGCGATGAAAGTGATCGATCTGCGAAGCGACACCGTCACCCGCCCTACGCCTGCGATGCAGGCTGCGATGGCAGCGGCCGTTGTGGGTGACGATGTGTGGGGCGATGACCCGACCGTGAACCGCTTTCAAGCGATGGCGGCTGAGCGTACCGGCAAAGAGGCCGCGCTCTTTTTCCCGTCGGGCACGCAAAGCAATCTCGCTGCGTTGATGGCGCATTGTGATCGCGGCGACGAATACATCGTTGGGCAGATGGCGCACACGTATCGTTGGGAAGGCGGTGGTGCGGCGGTGCTTGGCAGCATTCAGCCGCAGCCGATTGACAACGAATCGGATGGCACCTTGCCGCTCGCGAAGATTGCAGCAGCGGTGAAACCGTACGGGCCTGGTTTGGGTGCGCATTTCGCTCGCACTCGTTTGCTTGCGCTTGAAAACACTTGGAGCGGCAAAGTGCTTCCAGCGAGCTACGTTGCGGAGGCTACGGCGCTAGCGCGAAGCAAGGGGTTGGGCACCCATCTCGACGGCGCTCGTGCGTTCAACGCGGCCGTTGCTTCGGGGCAATCCATCGCCGATATCTGTGAACACTTCGATACGGTTTCGATTTGTACGTCAAAAGGCTTGGGCGCGCCGCTCGGTGCGGTACTCGTTGGCACGCGCGAGCTGATCGACAAAGCCTATCGCTGGAGAAAAATGCTCGGCGGCGGTATGCGTCAATCGGGCTACGTGGCAGCAGCATCGATCTATGCGTTTGATCGCCATGTAGCGCGGCTCTCCGAAGATCACGCCAACGCCGCCGCGCTCGCAGCGGGATTGGCACGCATCGATGAAATCAAAGTGCTCTCACAAGCCACCAACATGGTGTTTTTGCAAATCCCGGAAGCGCATGCCAAACCACTTGAAGGCTTCATGGCCGCGCGTGGGATGCTGATGCAGGGCGCTTATTCGGCGCGCTTGGTGACGCATTTGGATGTGAGCGCCGATGATGTGGATCGGTTTGTTGCGACGGTGGGTGAGTATTTTGCGGGGGCGAAAGCATGATCCTCATCATCGATAACTACGACAGCTTCACCTACAACCTCGCGCAATACTTCGGCGAGCTCGGTCAAAACGTGGAAGTGATCCGCAACGACGCGATTGATGTGGCGGGCGTTGCGGCGAAAAAGCCCGAGCGGATCGTGGTGTCGCCCGGGCCGTGTACGCCCAATGAAGCGGGCATTTCCGTGCCACTCATCAAGGAATTCGCGGGAAAAATTCCGCTCTTGGGCGTCTGTTTGGGGCATCAAAGCATTGGCGCGGCGTTTGGCGGCAACATCATTCGCGCCAAACGGGTGATGCATGGAAAAACATCGACGATCACGCATAACCGTCAGGATTGTTTTTCGAACATTCCGACGCCCTACACCGTCGTTCGCTATCACTCGCTTGTCATTGAGCGGGCAACGCTTCCGAAAGTGCTCTCGATCACTGCCGAGAGCGACGATGGAGAAATCATGGGCGTACGCCACAAAACATTGCCCGTTTGGGGCGTGCAGTTTCATCCCGAATCGATCATCACCGAATACGGTCATGATTTGTTGAAGAATTTTCTCTCCCTGTCATCCTGAGCAAGTGCGAAGGATCAGCAGGCGGCCCGACCTGTTTCAATCGAAGCATCCACGTTGGCGCACTGATTCTTCGCTGCGCTCAGAATGACAATTTACCGAGCACCGTTATGCCCCCCATCTCCATCCAAGAAGCCATCCAACGCACCGTTGAGCATCGTGAAATTTTTCACGACGAAATGCTCGCGTTGATGCGTCAACTCATGGCGGGTGAATTCACACCCGCTCAATCAGCCGCGTTTCTGATGGGCTTACGAGTCAAGAAAGAAACGATTGGCGAAGTGGCCGCTGCGGCGCAGGTGATGCGCGAACTCTCTGCGAAAGTGAACGTTTCGAACGAGCCGCACCTGGTTGACATTGTGGGCACGGGCGGCGATTTGTCGCACACTTTCAACATCTCAACCGCGTCAATGTTTGTCGCGGCTGCAGCTGGGGCGAAAGTCGCCAAGCACGGCAATCGCGGCGTGTCATCGCGAAGCGGCGCAGCGGATGTGTTGGAGGCGCTCGGCGTGAATATCATGCTCACCCCCGAGCAGATTGCCGAGAGCATTCGCAAAGTGGGCATCGGCTTTATGTTCGCACCGAATCATCATGCGGCGATGAAGGCCATTGCACCAGTGCGCCGTGAGCTCGGCGTGAAAACGATCTTCAACATCCTCGGCCCGCTCACCAATCCAGCCAGCGCCCCCAATACGATGATGGGTGTGTTTCACGCGGATTTGGTTGGCATTCAAGTGCGTGTAATGGAGCGGCTTGGGGCGAAACATGTGATGGTGGTTCATGGTCGCGATTCGCTTGATGAGATTTCGTTGGGCGCAGCAACGCTCGTCGCTGAGCTCAAAGACGGCAAGATTTCAGAGTACGAAATTCATCCCGAGGATTTCGGATTCACGATGAGTGCCACCAGGAATCTGCGGGTCGAGACGCCGGAAGAATCCAAGGCGATGCTCCTGGGCGCGCTTGAGGGTAAGGTCTCACCTGCGCTCGACGTGGTGCTCTTGAATGCGGGCGCGGCGCTCTATACGGCTAACGTTGCGGCGACAATGCGCGATGGCATTGAATTGGCTCGGAACGCCGTCAATTCGGGCGCAGCGCGCAAAAAAGTGGACGAGTTTGCGGGATTCACGCAGGCGTTGAAGTCTTAGTAAATGTAGGAGCGGCTTGCCGCGAATGCCCTCTTCGGTAGAGCATCGATTCGCGGCAAGCCGCTCCTACAAAAGGGCTAGAAAGCATCATGAGCGACATCCTCAACAAAATCATCGCCACCAAACACGACGAAATCGCAGCGGCGATGCGTGTGAAGCCGTTATCGATCATTCGCGCCGAAGCCGAATCGCGCGGTGCCGACTGCCGTGGTTTTGCGAAAGCCATTGAAGCCAAGATCGCCGCTGGTCAGAGCGGTGTGATTGCTGAGATCAAAAAAGCGAGCCCGAGTAAGGGCGTTTTGCGCGAACATTTCGTGCCGGCCGATATTGCCCAGAGCTACGAAAGTGGCGGCGCAGCGTGCCTTTCGGTGTTGACCGACGTGCCCTATTTTCAGGGTTCGGCGGACTATCTGCGGCAAGCTCGCGCGGCCTGCTCGCTGCCGGTCATTCGTAAGGACTTCATCGTAGACGCTTATCAGGTCTACGAGGCACGAGCCATGGGTGCGGATTGCATTTTGCTGATCGTTGGCGCATTGGAGCTCCACCAAATGCAAGCGCTCGAGTCACTCGCGATGGAGCTGGGCATGGATGTGCTCGTTGAATCGCATGATGCCGACGAGCTTCAACGTGCGCTCACGCTAAAAACGTCGCTCATCGGCATCAACAATCGCGATTTGCGCACGTTTAACGTGTCTCTCGCTACGACAATCGATTTACTCAATCAGATTCCCGCGGGCAAGCGTGTCATCACTGAGAGCGGCATTGTTTCGCGAGCCGACGTCTTGCAGATGCGCTCACACAACGTGCATTCGTTTTTGGTGGGCGAAGCGTTTATGCGCGCACCCAATCCGGGTGTCGCGCTTGCCGATTTGTTTCTGGCGTAGCAACAATGCGCAGATGCGCTTCAAGTGCGCTGTTTTCACCGATGGCTTGGAGCGCTTAGGTGGCGCTTAGGCGCGCCCAAACGGCTCGTTAATTGCGTTTAGCGAAGCGCAATGAGTCACGCCGACGCAACGCGATCATCGCAAAAACACTGAGCCCAAACGCCAAAGCGATCAGGCCGTATTCTGAAGTTGTCGGAATCGCGGGTGCTGACGGAGGGCTCACCGAAATGACTGCTGGCGATGGCTCAACCGCCAAACTCTCGAAACCGCCAATCGGCGTGCCGTTAAGCGTAATCGCCGTAAACGCCGAAACGACCAACGTGGTCGGATTAATCGAGTAAACCTGCGCCGCCGCGTTGGCGTCGGACGGATTGGTGATCCCCCAGATGAAACCTGTGCTGCGATCACCATCGATGCCGCCATCGATCGCTGTCGTTGGCGTTAGTCCGACGAGCGTGCCAAGCAAACTCAGCGCGCCCGTCGTTGTGTTGACACAATAAAACTTTCCCGCGTCGGCATTGCCAGCAAGCGCGTAGAGCCCGCTCGTGCAGTTTGCGGAGGTTGCGCCAGAGGCCAAACCGGAAATTGCCGGGCCCGATGCCGAACTCAGCGCCGTGGCGGCTCCTGTCGTCGTATTGACGGTGAAAATCACGGAGCTGGTCGCCAGAAAGAGCTGCCCTGTCGAGTTAAATGCAAGCCCCGCGGTGCCGCCCGAAATGGCTGAGGTCGTTCCGACAGCGGTGCAGGCCCCTGTGGTTGTTGAGCACCGAACGAGTTGCGCGGGCTGCGATGGAATCAGATGCACGCCGAAGAGTTCACCCGTGGGGCTCAGCGCGAGACCTTCGATTTTGCCGAATCCGGTGGCTCCGAGTTGGGCGGCTACACCGGTGGCGAGATTGATCCGATACAAGCGATCATCGCTGTCGCTTCGAACCGAATAGCCGAAAGGCTGAGCGAGCGCGCACACAGAAGCAGCAGCGACAAACATCACTGCGGCGTGAGCGAACGAGCGCACAAACCTCCGAATTAAAACCATGTATTTTCAGATCCTTTCCGCTATTGTGTCAGCGCTTGGCTGTTATCGCAATGCAATTTCGTCGCAGACTAGTTAGTGAGCACTTTCACTTGGTACACCGCTTGTCGTCGTTCTGCGACAGTTTTGCGGCGCGGCGCAGACCGTTTGGACTGACGTGGCTCGGTCTGGTTCGCAGAGCGGATGCGTGATGGGGGCGGCAGCAGCCCCGATGAACGCTTTGGAGCCATGCAGCCTTCCAAGGTTGGCCACAAAACGGTGGGCAGCCCGAGCGCCGCTGAACAGACCAGCGCACCGGCTGCCCTCGCCAGCCGTGAGCGCTAACCCGCTCGACCTCGCAACTCGCGCTATCGTTCAGGCATGAGCCGATCTCGACGTAAAAACCCTTCTCTCGCTGAGCCCCGGTCGCAGCAGACCGCAGCGCCGACGCCGACGCCGTTGGCTGCGATGTCGCCGCTGCGCCTTGCGCTCTATGTCAGCACCGCTTTGGCGGTCGCGGTGCCGCTCTGCGTGGCCTATCAGCTGCCGCCGCAGCCCGCCTTTGTGAGCCAAGCGCTCAGTGTGCTCCTTTGGTGCGTGGTGCTCGCGGTGTTGGCAATGTTGCCCGCGTCGTCCAACGCTCGGAGCATCGCACAGTGGTCGAGCCTTGCGTTGTGGGTGCTGATTGGCGCGGGTATGGCCATGAGTGTTTTGACTCAACGCTCGCCGCTCTTTGTCGTTTTGCCTGCGGGTTCGGTGGTGCTGGTCGCTGGGCTCATTGCTGGGTTGGCGCCGCGCGTGCCAGTGCAATGGGTAGGCGGCTGGTTTGCTGCCTGCGCACTGGGGTTGTTGTTTGCGGCGGCACTCAACAGCGCTGTCGTGGTGTTGCAGAGTTTCGCGCCCCACTGGTACGACGATCTGTGGATCGCGGGACGTGCCGATGATCGAGCGTTTGGCAATCTGCGGCAACCGAATCTGCTCGCTACCTTGACCCTCTGGGGCATGTTGGCGGCGGGGTTGTTTGCTAGCTCAGCCCGTTGGATTTTCGGCGTGACGGTGCTCGTGCTCACGGCGGTGCTGATCGCAACCGGCTCACGATCCGGTTGGCTCGGTTTGCCGATCGCGTTGGTTGCGATCATGCTTGCAACGATGCTCGGACGGTCGATACGACGGCGCTGGTTGGTGATGGCGCTGGCGGCCTGTGCAGCGGCGATGGCGGTCGCACTCGTATCGGTGATGTGGATCACCTTGATGCGCGAAGGATCGCTAGATTCGACCTCGCAACGGCTTTCGCTGTGGCGCGATGTGTTGACGCTCATTGCCCATGAACCTTGGTTTGGCGTGGGCTTCGGTCAACTCAATTTTGTCTGGACGCTGACCCCATTTCCAGCGCGCACACCGAATGTTTTTGACCACGCGCATTCCTTGCCGCTGCAACTGGCCGTGGAGCTGGGGCTGCCGCTCACCGTGTTGATTTTGGCGGTTGCGCTGTATTCGCTGTTCGCCAATCGATTCAACCAACACAGTGCGCTTGGGAGCCGTCGTTGGTTGGCACTGGGCATGCTCGCGGTCGTGTTAGTGCACAGCTTGTTTGAGTATCCACTGTGGTTTGCGCACTTTTTGTTGCCGACGGCGCTCGTGTTGGCGCTACTCGTGATGCCGCTGAGCCCTGTGCCGAAGCCGGCCGCGAGCGCTAGGCGCTCCTTTGCCCGTTGGCCTGCGTTGGTGGCAGTTTTGGGTGGGTGTGGCGTCGCGTGGGCAGTGCAAGGTTATCTGCAGGTCGTTGCCGTGTATCGCAGTGCGAGCGAACCGATCACCGCGGCTCGCTTAGCAGCCGTCGCGCAAGGCCACGCGCTCTATGGCTTCTACGGGGATTACGCCGCTGTGATGCTCGCCGGTGACAACGCAGTTGCCAAAGACTTCCCCCGACCGGCGCGCGCCATCATCGATGAGCGCTTTTTGGTGGCTTGGTCCCGAAGCTTCGTGCGTGAAAACAATCCGCAAGCAGCGGCGTTTTTGGTCGCTCGGGCTCGCGAGTTTCCGGCACATCCTCTGTTCGGATCGCTACCGCCGATTTCGTTCGAGCCCACCCCATCGGCATCAACACCTTTGGGGCCGCAATCGTTTCGCTAGCCACCAAGCCGACTAGGCGCGATCTCGTTGGTGGCTGCGTCGGTTTCCCAATCCGCTTGCGGTCAGTTATGGGCGTGGCCCCGGTCCGGGAACAGGGCCTGGAATCGGTTTGATCACGGGCGCGTCGGGTATTGCCAGTCTTGGTTTGCTAGCAAACACTGGCGGCTCTCCCAAGCACGCACCCAAGTGCTCGAGCGTGTTGTTGCTCTCGTTGGACTCGGCAATTTCATTACCCGAGTCTGCACGGGCGCTGTACTTGACACAGTTTGGTAAGGTGGAGCCGGGCAACAGAAAATCATTGCACGTGAAGCCGCCAGCGGGCACGCCCGTGGCGTAGCGCATGTCACCGACGAGTGTGATCCAAGAAATCGGCGGAGAGCCCGTTGGCGCGGGCGCACCCATCGTCAGCTGAACGTTGAACGGGCCAGCGTTGGCGGAGCCCGAATTCTTGACGCAGACGTAGGCATACGGGGTGGTTCCGAGCATGCGGGGCTTGATGCTCATCACCGTTAAGTCAGGTTTGCCGAGTAAGCCCGGAACCACTTTAGGCGGGATTTGGTTGGGATTGGGTAAACCGGGCTTGATGGGCGGCAACTGTGGTTGAGCGATCACGGCGAGAGAAGAGAGGGCCGCCGCTGCGAATACGGCGAGTGAAATGGGTTTCATGGCATTCCTTGAAGTTTTGGACATCGTTGCTGACATCTCTAGGTCGGCTGCGGGCGGCAATCGGTTCAATCGGTTCAATCGGATGAAAAAGACTCCTCCGTTGCTACCAAAGACGTAACCCTTGAGCCGATAACGACACGTCGATACTGATCGCGTCAATCAAGTCCGATGAAATACCAAATCACGCACCTCATGCCCCAGTTTCAAGCCGCGTCGCTCGAATTTGGTTTCGGGTCGCCAGCTCGGGCGCTCAGCGTAGTCATTCGCGGCGTTGCGAAGCGAGGGCTCACCGCGCAAGACTTCGAGCATGTGCTCAGCGTAGGGCACCCAATCGGTCGCCAGATGCAGATAACCGCCCGTTGTTAACCGCGAAGCGATCAGCGCGACCAAATCGGGTTGCACCAAGCGCCGCTTGTTGTGGCGCTTTTTGTGCCAAGGGTCGGGAAAGTAAATGTGCACACCTGCAAGGGAATTCGCGGGAATCATGTGCGTGAGCACCTCGACCGCATCATGCTGCATCACTCGCACGTTTGAGAGCGCTTGCTCATCGAGCAAATTGCATAAATTTCCCACGCCTGGCGGATGCACCTCCACGGCGATGAAGTTCGTTTCAACTTGAGCGGCGGCGATCTCTGCGGTGGTCACGCCCATACCAAAGCCGATTTCCAACACGCACGGCGCTTGGTGACCAAAGAGCGATTTGAAATCAACAGGAGCGGGGTGAAACGGTAGTCCGTGCCGCGTCATGCCCTCTTCGAGTCCGCGCGTTTGCTTGGGCGACATGCGTCCAGCACGCACGACGAAGCTGCGAATGCGGCGCTCTTGCATTGGAATGGCGTTCTGGTCGATCGGGGCGGGTTCGTTCAGCATCGGTGAGAATTTTTGCCACCGATTTCACAGATAGAACCTGCTGATTGCGGTTGCAGGGGGCTACTCAGCAGCACCGGCGATTGGCCGTCACGCAACCAATTCCGTACCAAACTTTCATCTGTGAAATCTGTGAAATCGGTGGCAAAAAAATGAGAATCACGCGCGAGCATCATGGCAACAACACGCTCCAGCGCGGGTCACTCAAATCCAAGTTAATCGAGCTGGAACGCCCGTTTTCTGTGATGTCGACGACCAAGCGCCGTGGGCTGCCCCAGGTTGCATCCGCATCGGACCAAGGCACGCGCGGCACAAACACGCGTTCGCGAGCCGCACCTCGACGCTCCATGCGCCACACGCTCAATCGGTTTTCACAGCCCTCTTTGCAAAAGTCTGTCGTAACGAAGTAGCGGCCATCGGTGTTGAAGCGCGGCTCATTGGGGATTTCGGTCACGCTCGCCGTTGGCCGATGAATCAATAC
>JAAFHR010000239.1 GCA_013298455.1 Betaproteobacteria bacterium
TCAAGAGGACATCGACGCCTACCTCGCCCTTGCCGACGGCGTGTTGCTCACTGGCTCACCGTCAAACGTTCATCCATCGCATTTCGAGCAACCGGTGCACGACCCAGCGCTGCCGCTCGATCAAGCACGCGACATGATCACCTTGCCGCTCATTCGTCGGATCATCGAACTGGGCCTTCCGATGCTCGCGATCTGTCGTGGTTTGCAGGAAATTAACGTAGCACTCGGTGGCACGCTGCATCAGGCCATTCAGGAAATCGATGGCCGCGACGACCATCGCGGCGCGCATGGCAAACCCGATGCCACCAAAGACGAAGCCTACGCCTTGGCGCACCCCATTTCGATCACCTCTGGCAGTTGTTTGGCCGGTATCGTCGGCGGTGCGGACATCATGGTCAACTCGGTGCACGGCCAAGGCATCGATCGCCTCGCTAGTGGCCTTCGCGCCGAAGCCCACGCGCCCGACGGCCAAATCGAGGCCGTCTCCATTGCCTCGCATCGCGGTTTCGCGTTGGCACTGCAATGGCATCCCGAGTGGCGGGCTTGGGAAAACGAATCTTCGAAACAAATTTTCGCTGCGTTTGGCAATGCTTGCCGAACGTGGCGTCAACAAAAGGCGCTCCGTCATGCGGCGTAGCGCTCAACGGACATCGGCATGCGTTTTGCAAGCCTCTGTCAACACGACCAACCCACCTGAAAGGACCATTGCCTAGCGCATACATTTTCATGCGACCCGTGCGCGCACATCCAGGCGCGGGCCAAGAAAGTGAGCAGATTGTCGCCGCGTTAACGCCGTTAACCGCGATGACCGATCTGCGTGGAGTAACGACACTATGAATACAGTCGCCAAAGCAGCAGCCCCCAAAACGTTTGCTCAGCTCGAAGCCTGGCTCAATGAGCGAAACGTCACTGAAATCGAATGCCTCGTCCCGGATCTCACCGGCGTCGCACGCGGCAAGATTCTCCCCCGAGAAAAGTTCACTGAAGACCGCGGCATGCGGCTTCCCGAGGTCGTCGTGGCTGGCTCCGTCACGGGTGAATTCCCCGAATCCGGCCCGTACTACGACTACATCGCCACCACCGACAAAGACATGCACCTGCGGCCCGATCCGACAACCGTTCGAATCGTGCCGTGGGCCATTGACCCGACCGCGCAAATCGTGCATGACTGCCATTACGCCAATGGCCGCATCGTGCCCTATGCGCCGCGCTCCGTGTTGAAGCGGGTCATTGCCGCCTATGAAGCCGAAGGTTTGCAGCCCATCGTGGCGCCGGAGCTCGAGTTTTACTTGGTCGCACGAAACACCGATCCCGATTTGCCGTTAAAGCCGCCGATTGGTCGCAGCGGCCGCGCAGAAACGTCTCGTCAGGCTTACTCCATCGACGCGGTCAATGAATTCGATCCGCTCTTCGAGGACATGTACGACTACTGCGACAAGATGAATCTCAACGTCGACACGTTGATTCATGAGCTTGGCGCCGGGCAAATGGAGATCAATTTCTTTCACTCCGATCCGCTCTCGCTTGCAGATGAAGTGTTTTTCTTCAAACGCACGGTGCGCGAAGCCGCCATGCGCCACGACATGTTCGCCACCTTTATGGCCAAACCGATTGCAGGCGAGCCCGGCAGCGCGATGCACATTCATCAAAGCATCCTAAACGCCAAAACCGGACAAAACATTTTCAGCAAGAAAGACGGCAGCCCGTCACCTTCGTTCTATCACTACGTGGGCGGTTTGCAGCGCTACATTCCGGCTGCGATGGCCTTGGTGGCACCGTACGTAAACAGCTACCGTCGCTTGTCAAAAAACACCGCCGCACCGATCAATATTGAGTGGGGCTATGACAACCGCACCGTCGGCATTCGCTCGCCGATTTCGTCGCCGGATGCGCGCCGCGTTGAAAACCGCGTGGTCGGTGCCGACGCCAATCCTTACGTGGCGATGGCGATGACGCTCGCCTGTGGCCTGCTCGGCATGAAGAAAAAACTCAAGCCCAAAGCCGAGATGAAGGGCGATGCGTATCTGAGCCCCTACGCCCTGCCCCGAAGCCTTGGCGAGGCACTCGATTGGATGCGAAACGAGCCCGACTTGGCAGACATTTTGGGCAAAGAATTCATCACGGTCTACGCCGAAGTCAAAGAAGTGGAGTATGCAGAATTTATGAAAGTGATTTCACCGTGGGAGCGAGAACACCTGCTCTTACACGTTTGATTTCATTACTCATTGCCTGAAAGTATTCCATGACCGTTGCAACTCCCCTCGCCCCTGTCATCGCCAGTCGGCGTTTCGACACCAAACAACTGCAAGCGCTCGACAGC
Organism: Betaproteobacteria bacterium; assembly: GCA_013298455.1. Classification (GTDB taxonomy): domain Bacteria; phylum Pseudomonadota; class Gammaproteobacteria; order Burkholderiales; family Casimicrobiaceae; genus Casimicrobium. Next base: position 2,321 of record JAAFHR010000239.1, read on the forward strand.
GCCCACTACATTCATCCGTTCACTGACAGTGGAGCGCTCGCCAAAAAGGGCGCTCGCATCATCACGCGGGCCGAAGGTGTTTATATCTGGGACAGCGAAAACCAGAAACTCTTTGATGCGATGAGCGGTTTGTGGTGCGTCAACGTCGGCTATGGCCGCAAAGCCTTGGCCGACGCGGCTTACCACCAGATGCTCGAGCTCCCGTACTACAACAGTTTCTTTCAAACAACGACCGAACCGTCGGTGCGTTTGGCGAAGCTCTTGGCTGACGTCACACCGCCACAGTTCAATCGTGTGTTTTTTTCGGGCTCGGGCTCGGAGGGCAACGACACCGTGGTGCGCTTGGTGCGCCATTATTGGGCGTGCCTCAAGCAGCCCAACAAAAAGGTCATCATCAGCCGATGGAATGGCTACCACGGCAGCACGATGGCGGGCGCGTCACTCGGCGGCATGGAAGGCATGCATCAGCAAGGCGGCCTGCCAATCCCGGACATCACCCATATCCAACAGCCTTACTGGTTCGAAGTGGGCCGCACTCAGTATCCGCACTTGAGCAAAGACGAATTTGGCCTAGAGGCCGCGTCGTGGCTAGAGAAAAAGATTCTCGATGTAGGCGTTGAAAACGTCGCGGCGTTTATCGGCGAGCCCATTCAAGGTGCGGGCGGCGTGATCATTCCGCCGAAAACGTATTGGCCTGAGATTCAGCGCATCTGCGAAAAATACGGCATTTTGCTGGTCACAGACGAAGTGATTTGCGGCTTTGGTCGAACCGGCAACTGGTGGGGCTGCGAAACAGTCGGCTGCAAGCCAGATTTAATGACATTCGCCAAAGGCGTCACCAGCGGCTACGTGCCCTTGGGCGGCGTGATGGTGAGCGACAAAATCGCCGATGTGATTTCTGAGCACGGCGACTTTAACCACGGCTACACCTACTCCGGGCATCCCGTTGCGGCAGCTGTGGCGATTGCCAACATCAACATCATTCGCGATGAAAATCTGGTTGGCCAAGTTCGAAACGTCACAGGTCCCTATCTCAAAGAACGCTTCGAAGCGCTGATCGATCACCCGCTGGTCGGTGAGGCTGAAACCTGCGGCTTTATGGCGGGCTTGGTGCTCGTGAAGTCAAAGTCCCCCATCGAAACATTTGCAGGCGATCTAGGCGTGGGGATGGTTTGTCGAGGTCATTGCTTCGGAAACGGTTTGGTGATGAGGGCTGTCGGGGATCGAATGATCATCGCTCCCCCGCTTGTCACCACCAAAGCGCAGATCGACGAGCTCATTGCCTTGATCCGCCATTGTCTCGATTTGACCTACACCGATTTACGGTCACGAGGTTGGCTCGGGTAATCCTGAGTACCAATCGGGCGTAACCCGTAAGCCGCCGCAGTGCGGCACGCGTTATGCTTAATTCAGATCACTCAAACGATTCTGTTAGTCTTTTTTTGGAGGTTTAACTGTGAGCAAACTATCAATGATGGGTAGCGCTGCCAAGCGCATGGTCGCGGCGGGATTAGTCGCTGCGGGCTTCATCGCCGGAGCGCATGCTCAAGGTGTACTCAATATTTACAACTGGTCGGACTACATCGCCGAAGACACCCTCAAAAACTTTGAAAAGGAAACCGGCATCAAGGTGCGCTACGACACGTTCGATAGCAACGAAATCCTGCACGCCAAATTGGTTGCCGGCAAAACCGGCTACGACATCGTCGTGCCGTCGTCAAACTGGGCCGCGATTCAAATCTCAGGCGGTTTGCTCACCAAACTCGACCGATCCAAGCTCCCAAACTTAAAAAATCTTGACCCGTCCGTCATGGCCGGCCTGAACAAACTCGATCCGGGCAACGCGCATATCGTGCCGTGGCTTTGGGGCTTCACCACGGTGGGCATCAACGTTGACAAAGTGAAAGCGGCCTTGGGCAATTTGCCCATGCCAGACAACGCATTTGATCTGGTGTTTGACGAGCGCTACATGAGCAAACTCAAATCCTGCGGCGTGAGCTTCCTCGACAGTGCCTCAGAGATTGTTCCAACCGTATTGCACTACCAAGGCAAGTACGCCTACAGCCGCAACGCCGCGGACTACCGCGACGCTCTGCCAGCACTGCAAAAAATTCGTCCGTACATCACGCTCTTTTCGTCTTCGGGCTACATCAACGATATGGCCAGCGGCTCAATCTGTGTAGCGCTGGGTTGGTCGGGCGATATCAACATCGCGCGTCAGCGTGCCATCGACGGCAAGACCGGCCAAAAGATCGAAGCGCTAATCCCGAAAATGGGTGGCGTGCCGTTTTATGACACGATGGCTATTCCTGTTGACGCGCCGAACGCTGAGAACGCCTACAAGTTCATGAACTACATTTTGCGCCCTGAGGTGCATGCGTCGCTCACCAACAAAGTGTTCTACGCCAACGGCAACAAAGAGAGTCTGAAGTTCGTTAAAAAAGAAGTCGCCGAAAATCCGACGGTTTTCTTGAAAGATGCTGACGCCAAGAAATTGGTTGCTATCGACTCCGTGCCAAACGACATTCGTCGTTCGATTACGCGAATCTTCACCAGCTTCAAAACCGGGCTGTAAACCTCATGGATGGTGCGAACGGGGGTTCGCATCATCGATGTTTTTGTACTGGGGAACACCGCAATGACCGATCCAGTGGCGACGTCTCAAAAGGCGGCTTCGGCAACCAATGATTCGTTTCTAACGATTCGTAAGCTCACCAAGAAATACGGCGATGTGGCTGCTGTAGATGCCGTGTCGCTTGACATCCGTAAGGGCGAGATTTTTGCGATGCTCGGCGCCTCGGGCTGCGGGAAAAGCACCCTGCTCCGCATGCTTGCGGGCTTTGAGATCCCTACGAGCGGCGGTATTGTTCTCGAAGGCCAAGACATCACGTCGCTGCCGCCCTACGAGCGGCCGATCAACATGATGTTTCAGAGCTATGCGCTGTTTCCTCATTTAACCGTTGAGCAAAACATCGCCTTCGGACTCGAGCGCGACGGCATGCCCAAGCCCGACATTGCCACTCGTGTTGCCGAAATGCTGGAATTGACTCAGCTCAAGCAATTTGCCAAGCGCAAACCGCATCAGCTCTCGGGGGGGCAGCAACAACGCGTGGCCCTTGCCAGAAGCCTCGCCAAACGGCCTAAGCTTTTGCTGCTTGACGAGCCGCTCGGAGCGCTCGACAAAAAACTTCGCGAGCAAACGCAAATTGAATTGGTCAACATCATCGACAAGGTCGGCGTGACTTGCGTGATGGTGACCCATGACCAAGAAGAAGCGATGACGATGGCGAG